>CAIPUQ010000058.1 GCA_903868295.1 uncultured Roseiflexaceae bacterium | reverse complement strand
TTTGACCGAACAAAACCGATTCTTGTTGCTCGAGTCTGACCAAACGACGTTGACCGAACGTGGTCGGCAGATACTCAGCCATACACCGATGGGGCGCTTCGGCACACCCGAAGACTTGGTCGGCGCATTCCTCTGGCTGCTGTCGCCCGCAGCGGCCTTCGTCACCGGGCAGATAATCACGGTCGATGGCGGATTCAGTGCATACAGTGGCGTCTAAGACGCAGACGAGGACTCACATGCAACAGCTCGACGATCGCATGCTTTCTGACATCATCCAGACCGGGTTGGCGCAGCGCAACTGGCGTGGTCAACGGGTGCTCGTCCTCATCCCTGATGCTACCCGCACCATGCCAATGCCGCGGTATTTTGCCATGGTGCGCACGGCGCTGCGGGCCGCAGGGGCTGCAGCACAAACATGGATGGTGGCTTTGGGCACTCACCCAGCGATGGACGACGGAGCGTTGTCTCAATTGCTGGGCGTGGACGTGCGTGCGCTCCAACGCGACGAATCCGACATCCGCATTGTCAATCATGCCTGGCAAGACCCTAGTGCCCTCGTCCACGTCGGGACGATTTCGGCAGCCCAGATGCATGCGCTCAGCAACGGTATGACCAGCGAAGACGTACCGGTACGGGTGAACCGCGCCGTGTTGACCCACGATCACATATTGATTTGTGGTCCTGTGTTCCCCCACGAGGTGGTGGGTTTTTCGGGCGGTAATAAGTACCTGTTCCCCGGTATCAGTGGGCCCGATGTCATCAATGCGACCCACTGGTTGGGGGCGTTGTTGACGTCGTATGCCATTATTGGGACCGCCAATACTGCGGTGCGCGCCGTTATCGACGCTGCTGCCGCACTCATCCCGACACCGCGCTACGCCATTTGTAGTGTGGTCACCACTGATGGGGTCTGGGGCACGTTTGTGGACACGCCCGAGGCAGCGTGGGAGCAAGCGGCTGCATGCTCGGCAGAGGTACATGTGCGCTGGTTATCCGCTCCCGTTCAGCGTGTGATTGCCGTTTTGCCGACCATGTATGACGAGCTATGGGTCGGCTCGAAGGGGATGTACAAAAGCGAACCGGTCGTGGCTGATGGCGGTGAAGTGGTGATTTATGCGCCACATTTGCACGAAATCAGTGTTGTCCACGGGGCAACTATCCGTGCTATTGGGTATCACGTGCGCGATTATTTCTTGGCGCAATGGGACCGGTTTGCACATCTGCCGAAGGGCGTCATTGCCCATTCGACCCACTTGCGCGGGGTGGGGACATTCCACGACGGCGTCGAACGACCACGAATCCAGGTAACATTGGCGACGGGGATCTCGGCTGCAGACTGCGCTGCAATCAACCTCGGCTACGCTGATTACCGGGCTATCGATCCATCAGCGCTTGCCAACGCACAAGATCCGCAGACGTTGGTTATCCCTCGGGCTGGCGAGTACCTGTACCGGCTGCGCTAGCCTTCGTTGCGGGATAGCGCAGATGCGCGTTCTGCACAGCGCAGACACCCGGCGACGGCAATGTCATCGTGGATTCTCTGCAGTGCACTTGCAACATCCCAGCAGTATTGGGTCTCGCCGATATCGGCGCTGATGCCCACTTTTTCCATGACGGTGCGCACGGCAGGCTGGGCACCAGCGACATAGACGATGCCATCTTTGTCCAAGATGCGCCGAATGGCCGCGTGCAACACATCCGCTGCTTGCATATCGATTGAAGGTACCCCGCGCATGCTGATGACGAGCGTGTGACAGGCATCGGCTTGGCGTAATTGCTGTTGGACGGTTACTGCATTGCCAAAAAATAACGCTCCGTTGATGTATGCCACACTGACCCCAGGGCAGGAGCCTGCGAGTCCTGCGGAAGGCATGCGTACTGCGTCGACGGGTCCAACGGACACGCTCGCAGCCTCTGCGGCATGCCGGATATGCACAAGCGCTGATACAGCGATACCGATCAGAATTGCCTGCGACACATCTAGTACCAACGTTCCCCCCAGTGTGATCAAGACCCCCACCCAAGGATGCGTCAGTCTGGCATGCCAGAACCGACGCAGGGTGTTCCAATCGCACAT
>CAIPUQ010000057.1 GCA_903868295.1 uncultured Roseiflexaceae bacterium | reverse complement strand
GCCGTTTTGGAGCGCAGGGACAACGTCTGCGGGCTCGAGTGCGAGAATTTCGGGTAAGCCACTGACGAGCTGCAAGAACCCGCCCATGTTGCCGGCCAATAGCACCGCAACAAAGGCACATCCCGCAAACAGCGCAGCCGTCCGTTTGCGCAAGGGCTGGGCAATGGGATGCCAGACCGCTGCCATACTCACGACAATGGTCGCTGCGGTCGCCCCAATCATGCCCGCAGTCGTCGCGAGTGCAAGATTGTAGCCGACTGCAGCATCCACACCTGATATCGTCGCAGGGATTGCTGCCAGCAAATACCCGGCGTAGTAATAATTGATGGTCATCCCAGACATCCATGGATCCAACGGCGGAAAGCTGGGCGAATGCAACATACTATTGAAGAAGGCATAATCCATGGGGCGCTCGGTCCCCCACGGATCGGGTGTGCGACCACGGATAAACACGACCATTGCAAATCCGGCCAAAAAGATCGCTTCTGACAAGAGCCATGCGCGCCAGTGTGCACGGATCCAGGCAGCATCAATCCCGCCAGCCAAGCGCCACCCGAGGTACCCTACCCCGATGGCCACAAAGACCACGCTACCACTGTTGAACGGCAGTAACCCGATCATCGCGAATCCCCACACCACCACACCGATGACCGCGTACCCCAATGGTCGGGCGACCCCGATGAGTGCATGGGGAAGTGTGTTGAACAGGTACTTTGCCCAGGGAACGCCCACGGCGACACAGAGCATGGTCACCAACCAATGGACAATCACATCGTTGATCATCACGTCTCCCCTGCTTAGTTCAGTGCATCCAAGGCGCGTTGGACATCACTGCGGAAGATCGCATCCTCCGGCGCCTTGTCGAGATATGCGTTGTAATCTGCGCGGGCTGCTTCGTAGTCGCCCAATTGTGTCGAAATATTGGCACGCGTGACCAAAAAGTCCCAGAACGTCGGATTCTTTTGAATCGCCGCGTTGACCTCTGCCAAGGCATCATCCAGCAGACCAGCGTTAATGTACCCCGTAATCAATTTGTTGACATTGCCAGGATTGTCGGCGTAGGTAATTGCCGATCGGTATGCTGCAATGCCCTGTTCAGTCAACCCAGCCTCGATCGAAATGTCACCGAGGATGTGCAACAGCGGCACATCACCCGGACGCAACACAATACCCTTCTGCAATACCGCTGCGGCTTCTTCCAAGCGATTATTGCGTCGGAATCCAGCCACCAAATCGAGCATGGCCTCGATATTGTTGGGGTCAGCAGTGTAGGCACTTTCGAGTGCCGTCAAGTCTTCTTGGACCGGCTCGATCTGCTCTACGGGGAACCCTACATTTGGGCTGTTCGATTCGCCGTTGATGTTGGCGTACGGAGCAACCGCTACGATGTTCGGCGACACAGCGTAGATTTTGGTCTCTGCGTTTTTGTAGACTTCGCGCAGTTCGGGCATATCGGCAATCACCGTAGCACCCTTTTCGCCGTATGCAGCGCGTTCGATGATCCCTACGACCACATAACTGACACGATACTTCGACAGGATGCGGCGCTTCACCGACTGTTCTTCGCTCCGATAAAAATCAATGACGTCTGCATCACGTGCACCGACCACATCCGGATTGCGCTGTTCACTCTCGTGCAACGGACTGACCACCGTCGGGAAGCCCGTGTTGGCGGCGATCCGGACGCCGTACCCGCGATAAAACTCGATACTCGACTGCAACACGACCGGCGAACCCTTGACGTTCTTTTTGAGCCATTCCATCGCCTGATAATCATGCACAAACGGAATAGTCTTGTCGTACGCCTCGTAGGTCCCCTCGTTCATGAACGCCAATCCGTCTAAGGTGAGTTCCTGGTCTGGATTGATCTGATATGCAACACGGCTTGGGATAGCACCGATGGGGAAGGCTGCACCTAGCAGGATAGGCACGAGCATCAGCACCGTCAGAACATTGGCAGCCATGCGTGGCAACCGCTCGAACTGGGCCTTGAGGGCGGGCAGCGTCGCTGCGAACCCGACGGTGAGCAACAGCCAACTCTGCATCCCAAACTTAAAGACGGTGTTCATGCGATACCAGTCGCCATCACTCATGTGATCGCGGAGAAAGACGAACTCGACCGCTCCCGACAATCCCCATGCGATACACACCAACCACAACCCAAACCACAGTGCGTTGTCTGGTTGGCGGCGGAACAAACTGGGGATCAGCAACAGGACGAGCGCACCAATCCACATCCGTGGGTTGCCCATATACGGTGTGATGACGGCCAGCGCTGGCTGCGGATAGAACTCGAGCGCCAGACCCACCAGCATCAGGCCCACCAACAGCGCCGCAACCACGGCCTGTACCCAACGACGGTTCCATGCCAGGAGTGCCGTCACAACCATGCTCGGGATCAGGAACAATCCCCACACTGCGGACCACGCAGTCCAAGGCGATGTATTCTTGACCCAATCAATCGATCCTACTTGAGGGGCGTAATTTTGGAAGAAGGGCAGATACAAGGCGACGGCAATACCTGCAACCGCCAATCCCTGCATGATGGCAAGCGGGAAGCGCCAGCGGTGTTCGCTGACCCACACACGGCGTACCAACGCACCCGTAAAGATCAACACTATGGTGGGAGTGTCCCACGAGTTTGTCACCGACAGCGCCCCAACCGTCAGCCCCGACAAGAGCCACCAGATACTGGGCAATTCGGCTTTCTCGAGGGCTTGCCAGGCCAGCGCCAGTGCCAGCATCAGCAGCGGCATCGCGATGACATGCGCATGCAGGTCAGCAAAGAGGAAGCTCCAGAATGGGAACTCGGTAATCGTGCTTGGGATGACGCGACTCGGCCCCATGAACCAATCGCCTAACACGCTCCCTACGGCTGCAAAGTCGTTTTCACGCAGTGCGGTAATCACCTCACCAAAGCCACGAGCCCACCCAACAGGGAACGCACCAGCCAGATTGCCCAACACGCCAGTCACCAAAACGGCCAACACCCAGACCCAGCGTACCTTAGCAACACGCCAGACCAGCGCCGCCATACCGGTGAGCATCAACGCATAGAGCGTGGCGAGAATGAGATTGAACCCAATTTCTGGTGCAATCCCGGTCAAACGCAACGGCAACGAGACCAACACATAGCCGTAGTAGTAGTAGTTCAACGTTCCACCACTAAAGAATGGTGAATACGGAGGCATAACGGGACTACGCAACACGGAGTTCAGGATCCCAAACTCGAACGGCTTTTCGCCGCCCCAGATAGGATGCCAGACATCAGGATTTGCCATGCGTATCCACGCCATAACGGCAAACGAGACGAGAAACAACAATTCGAAGCGGATAATCGTGCCGCGTTGGTAGCGCAATGTCGTTTTGACCCACTTCCAACCGTCACCGATGTAGCGTGGCAATGCTGCAGGATCAAACCAGCGCAGCGAGGCATCAGTGCCCTTTTGCAGACGCATACCGATACGCACCAACGACCACGCACTGACCAGCCCGGTCAATACCAGGGCGATGGCGAGGCCGAGTGTGCTGTTGTACATGAGGCGCGCACTGACAGGCAACCAGAGTGCATAGCCGAGAATGACCAAGCCGAGGAGCCGCGCCCACGGCCACTGCGCGGGACCGAGCCAGAGTGCGGGCAACAAGCCCAGCAACGCAATCAGATACCAGGCGAGCATCCACAGCACGATGACGGGCAGCGTGTCCGTGATGGGGTTCCACCCGGGTGCAGCGACATCGGGCAATGACTGATTGTCGGCAGTCAGCAATGACTGCTGGGGGATGGGGTTCGGCGCAAAGACAGCCAGCGTGCCGGTTTTGAGCACACCTGGTGCATGGTCGGCACGAGGGACTTGGTAGATGACCGTCTCACCGCTCCGGAACACTTCGGTGATGTCCTTGGACACCGCCAGTTCAGTGAACGCGTTGCCGGCATTTTCGCCATACAATGCGCGTTCCATGCGGCCAAAGAAGATATATTCGATGCCATACTTCTGCATCTCGGCAAAGGTCTGCCGTGCATCCGTACTCGTATACCAGCGTTGAATGGCCTGCTTACGGGTGTCAATGACAACGCCGGCATCCGCCACGCTGCGTTGCTGTTGCTCATGCCACGGCCAACCCATCAATGATTGCATGCCGGTATGTGTGGCGATACGGGTAATCCAGCGGTAGGCTTCGGCGTGTGCTTCGAGCACCACGGGTGTCCCCGTCACATTTGCACGCAACCACGCAATGCCATCCGCATCTTCGCTGAAGCTGAAGTTGACACCGTTCTCGCCCCATGAGGCATTGGCTGAGCGCAGATACGCTTCGCCGTCGAGTGACATTGGCGCGTCTTTGTCGTATCGCTCGGCGATGCGCACCGGCGTAGCGGTAATCGGATAGACGAACGACGCACCAACCAGAATCGCTGTGACTGCCAACCACGACGCACGCACCGCGACAGGGGAGGTGCGCAGCTTTTGCCAGACCCATGTCAGCAACACGCCCGCACTAATACCCCCAAAGACCCATACCTGCATACCGAATTTAAAGACACTATTCATGCGGCCGATGTCGGACTTGGCAACCAGTACCTCGGTCAGCGCCGAGATCCCGAACACTGCCAACACCATCACCATCATAAAGACCGTCTCGAGTGCAATCGGCACTATCTGTGGTGCTGCACGCCGCTCGAGTGCGTCAAACACGGGCAGTTCGAGCTGAATCGCCGTTGTTCGGCCAAACCACGGGACCGATTGGCGCACCGTACCCGACCGGGTCAACACTGTGCTAATCAACAACACCAAAACGGCAATCGCGAACCCTTCGACATACAGCGCGGGCCATGCAAAATAGACGCTTGCTGCAATGCCGGCGATGGTCACCACCAACAGACCTGCGGCGACAAAGCGATGTACCCACCCGGCCCGAATGACAAAGAGAACAGCCGCAAAAAGGGCAGCGTAGACCCACATTCCTGAGATTTCGTAGAACAACGAAGCCGGTGTCTGTGGCCCCGTCCATGGGTCAAAACCCGTGTAATCACTGGCAAACGCGCGACTAAATGGCCAGACGAACACCTTGGACAACCCGAAGACCGTTGCAACCGATGCCAACAAGCCCATCAGGTGCGCAACCGCGTTGGGCCGCTGCTGGTGGTCACGCCATGCGAGCAAGGCCAATGTGACGACGGACATACCGAATATGGTCGGGTAATCCCATGTGTTGGTGGCATACGAGACACCAGCAAACATCCCCAGAAAACCCAACAGAACAAGACGTTCGCGCCAGCGCGCCCATACCGCGCGGTCATGGCGGCGACGGCGTATCAACGCCAACATCACACCCAGACTGCCCACCAACATGGGCAAACCAAACATGTGCGCGTGCAGATCCGAGAACAAGAAGGTAAAGAACGGGAACTCGTTGATGACGCCGTCACCCGTTTTGATCGAGACGACACGTGTTGCATCCCAGAAGGCCCATTCGCCACGCCCTTTGCATTCGGCCTGCATGGCATATGACGTGCCTTTGTCACATTCGAACCCGGCCTCACCCGTGTTGGGCAAATACCATAGCGCTTGTGACCAGTTACCCGCACACACCACAAACAACGCAGCCAACGCAGCACCAGCAAGTTTGCGTTTGCCGTCGCTGGTCAGCGCTGCCAGCCAATACCGCCACTTACCGGCGTAGATGACCCCAAAGGTGCCTTGGACTGCCAATGCGACGCTCCACGACCCAATCGCAGTCAGGGCAAAAATCGTCGGGACTGCCAAGTTGTATGCCGTCGCCGGCGCAATACCAGTCAGATGGACGAGCACGCCCACCATCACAAAACCGAAGTAGTAATAGTTCAACATGCCGCCGGCGAACCACGGGTCTATCGGCGGGAAGGCCGGGCTGCGGATCACTGCCGTCAAAAATGCCAGGTCCATGGGCTTTTCGCCGCCACGGGCGGGATGCCACAGATCGGGGTTACTCGCACGGATCAGGACAAACGCGCCGTACGCCACCAAAAACAACCCTTCGGTGGTCAGAATCAACCAACGCGATTGGTTCCACCAGCTGCGCCACTCTGCACGTTGACGCCAGCCGACAACGGCAGCCAACGCGACCCAGGCGCCGGCGACGACACCGACCCCCGTCCGTGTGAAGCTGAGCAGGTTGACGCTCGCCGCAAACCAGATGAGCCACGATACCGTCACCAGGCTCAGGATTTTGATGAGGCCATAGCCACGGTCCGGCATCCAGCGGAACGCACCTTGGAGCAATACGAAGCCTGCCAACCCTATTACCTCGAAGACCAGCAACCACCACAACCAGGGCAGCGTGGTGGTAGTGACCGTACTGAACAGTTCGGTCCATTTGGCGCTGTTGCGATACGTGGGCCACTGCAGATCCGTGAAGTGCAGGGCGGTCATCACCGCGCTCGCGCGGATAGTGGGCAGTTTGTAGACTTCTTCGAAGACCACGCCCTTGGTAATAATCGCTTCGGCCTTGGTCTTGGAGTAGGTGTCGTTCTTTTTGAAAATCAAGACCCGTGGATGATCGTAGACGCTAAACGCTTCTTCGGCCCAGACCGACGTGGGTACTTCGAACCCAAACAACCGCGGCGCAGCGCGGAACTCGGCGACCAACGTGAACCCCAACGACCCATCTGCCAACGCTTTGTAGTAGTTGATGAGTGCCGGATAGCGCATCACCAAGCGCCCTGCCGTGTCGTAGACACGGTTGCTGCTCATGATGATGTAATCGACCTTGTCGATTTGATCCAGCATCCCCAGCTCGTCGGGGTTGCCGTTGCCGTACCATTTGTTCTTTTCGTCTTCACCATATACCGGGAACGCATAGCCCTTGAACTCATCCGCAGATCGACCATCCAACCCCAACGGCAAGCCATCGTCCCACGATTCGGCACTGATGCCCGACCCAGGCGGGATGTTGGTATAGATCCAGCGCGAAGCAGCCACGCGACTGTGTTCTTCGGTGTACATGCGTGAGAATGCAAAACCCCACGCTAACGCACCCGTCACCACGACCAGCGCTGGTACAACCGCCATAAATGCAATGCTACGCCCAATGGTCAAGGCGCGTGCACGGTGCAACACCGGGTCGCCCGGTTGCCACATCCAGCGCATCACTGTGTCAAACACACGCTGGCGTTGCTGCGCCAACAAGACCACCAGCCAGGCAGCAAAGATAATCAGGACGCCATAAATCGGCAAGTAATAGCGCATCGACATCAAAAATTGGCCGCCCTGCCAGCCAAAGAAGAACAGCACCCACGCCCAAGGGACGAGGTGCACCAGCTTCTTGCGACGGATCAACTGCCAACCTGCCACCAAGAACCCGATCCATGCCGCAATCCCCAACGGTGCACCCATGCCGGCATAGACCATATTGCTCAATGCAAATACGTACCGTGGCCGCGCCGCCCACTGCTGCGTGGGTGGCCAGTCGACCTCGCCCGAGGCAAAGCGCCGAATGTCGTCCATGCTCTTGAGGAACCGATCATCGGGGCGGATATCGAAGAACCCCTTGCCTTGGAAGAACTCGTCGACGGCCACAGCCCGCTCACCCAACACCTCGGTCAAGATTAGTTTGTCGGGCGCACCGGGGAGTGTCCCTGCGAACATGTCAGGACCTAATGTCCGCGCCACAAAAATCGCCAGTATACCGGTGAGGACGAGCAACCCAAAGTCGCGTGCCATGGCGCGGGTGCTCCCGCGTTGCCATGCGGCATAGATTCGACTAAACGCTGCTACGATGGTGACCACTGCGACCGTGGCAAGCGTAATACGGCAGGCAATCGAGGCACCGATTGCAAATGTGGCACCGGCATAGTCGGTCAGCGAGCCACGCTGTGCCACACGGACCGAGTAATAGACCGTCAGCAAAATGAAAAATGCACTCGTGGCATCGACCGTAAAAAAGTGTGCTTGTTGGATTGCAAAGCCCGTACCGGCATACATCAAGGCAGCCAACAACCCGACGCCTGCACCGTATAACCGGCGCCCCAACCCATAAATAACCAGGATCGAAAGCAGGTCAAACAGCGTCGACCAGACACGCCCGACCTTGTGAATGTCGCTGGTATAGTCGCGGCCATCTGGGTTAATGATGGCGCGGATGAATTCCGGCATCAAGGCCGAGATGTCTTTTTCGGCATTGGGCTTTGGCGGACCTTCGCCAGGGTTCATCGCCGGCAAACGCTCGGGCGGCGTAATCAACACCGCCGTGAGGCGTGTCAACTCGTGGGGGACCATCCCGTAGACAAAAAATTTATAGTTCCCGTTGCGCGGGTTGAGCGGCGAATTCGACGTATCGAGGTATTCGGTAACGCTCGCGGGGAGACGAATTTGCGTGGCGACTTCGGTCAAAAACCGCTCGTCGGGGTGCAAGCGGAACGACGGCTCGTCCCACATAAACAACCCGCCGAAACGGAAGTATGCACCCAGCAAGAGAATTGCCAGCAGTGCGATGGTTTGTCCTGCTGACCGTTGGAAGAACGACTTCACATTCATCTCGCATCCTTATCCGTTCATTCCCGCCGCGCAGTGGTCCTGGCCGAGCGGATTTTCTACAAATAACACCACAGAACCCCGCTTGTGCGACGTTCTGCCTCTTGGATATTCCATTTCATGGCATATTATAGAACAATATTCGATGGTGACGCCGATTTCTATGACAATTCGTAGTAATTCGTATCGTACGCTGCTGTACAGACCCATGGCGGTCCGCGAGAAGCGCCGTCGGCGACGTCACAAAATGGAACTCTACGGCGTTGCGATGCGTCCATGCTGTGAACCGCAGGTTGCCCGTCTGCGCGGCTATGGTATGATATCTGCGGGAACGGTGCGCGTTACCTGAATTTTCTGTGTTTTTGTTCGCAATTGATATAGAGGCTCCATGCATATCGTAATCACCGGTGGCGCAGGCTTCATCGGGGCGAATCTGGCTGCTGCACTCCTTGCTGACGGCTATCGTGTCACTTTGTACGATAACCTTTCTCGGCCAGGATCGTCACACAATCTCGCCTGGCTCCAGCGGAGCTACGGCGACAAGGTTGTGCTCCGTCGCGGCGATATCCGCGACGCCAAGCTGACTGCCGAGGCACTCGCCGACGCCGACACGATTATCCACCTCGCCGGTCAAGTAGCGGTCACCACGTCGGTGGCCAACCCGCGCGAAGACTTCGACATCAATGCACTCGGGACCTTCAACGTCCTCGAGGCCGCTCGCGCCGGTGGTCGCAACCCAATCGTCCTCTACTCGTCGACCAACAAGGTCTACGGCGGCATGGAGGACATTGTGGTGGTCGAAGACGCCACCCGCTGGCGCTATCGCGACCTGCCACGTGGCGTGACCGAGGCCCAACCGCTCGACTTTCACTCGCCGTATGGCTGCTCGAAAGGCACCGGCGACCAGTACGTGCGTGACTACCATCGCATCTATGATTTGCGGACGGTCGTCTTCCGACAGTCTGCCATCTACGGT
>CAIPUQ010000056.1 GCA_903868295.1 uncultured Roseiflexaceae bacterium | reverse complement strand
TTGTTCAAAGGCGGCAAGCAGCTCGAAGCAGCGGCGACCATCAAAGTGGTGGCCTTCGACAAAACCGGCACCCTGACGACCGGCCGACCGGGTGTGGTGGCGGTCATCCCCGTGGGTGGTCCGGGGCGGATTACCCTCGACCTGCCGCAGCAGCAACGGACGACGGGCGCCGATGATGCACTCAGCAACATGACCGACGATCAGATTCGCTTATTGGTGGCTGCGGCTGCGGTCGAGCATGCATCCGAGCATCCGCTGGCCCGTGCAATTGTGCAGGGTGCCAAGGAGCGCGGTTTGACCATCCCCGAAGCGACCGACTTCAAAGCAGTGGTTGCCGCTGGTGCGACAGCCGTGGTTGCTGGGCAGCGCTTGCGTGTGGGCAAACCGTCGCTGTTCGGGCATGTCACATCGGATGTGTTGTTCGAAATCGAAGCCGAACAGCGGCGCGGCAACACCACCATCGCCGTCGGCTCCGAAGACGATATCTGGGGGTTGATTACCATCGCTGACACGGTCCGACCCGAATCAAAAGTGGCCCTGCAGGATTTGCATCGAGCTGGCTATCGCATTGCGTTGCTGACCGGTGACAATCAACACGTCGCCAATGCCCTCGCCAAAGAATTGGGTTTGGATGATGTCCGTGCCGAGTTGTTGCCCCAAGACAAGGTCGAGGCAATCCGCGATTTGCAGCGCAAATACGGGCCAGTGGCCATGATAGGTGACGGGATCAACGATGCACCTGCCTTGGCGACCGCGGATTTGGGTATTGCCATGGGTTCGGCGGGATCTGATGTGGCCCACGAGAGTGCCGACGTCGTCTTGATGAAGGACGACTTGAGTCGCTTGACCGGCGCATTGCAGCTGGCCAAACAGGCCCGCACGGTTATCTGGCAGAATTTGGTTTTTGCCTTTATCGTGATTGCGGTACTGGTTATCTCGACACTGACCCCAGGGTTCGAGATGACGATGACCTATGGGGTGATTGGGCACGAAGGCAGCACGCTGCTGGTCGTGGCCAACGGGTTGCGCTTGTTGTTACCGATGCGTACAGATAAACGCATCGCCTAAGATGGAATGAGGGAGCAGGACGATGACGATTAAATCCGACCGTTGGATCCGCAAGATGGCCGAAGAGCATGCCATGATCGAGCCGTTTGTCGGCAAACAACAACGTGGCGGCGTGATTTCGTACGGGTTATCGTCGTATGGGTATGACATGCGCGTATCAGACGAATTCAAAATTTTCTCGACCAGTCCGTACAACACCGTGGTCGACCCAAAAAACATCGATGAGCGGATTTTTCAACACTTCAAGGGCGATGTCTGCATTATCCCGCCCAATAGCTATGCGTTGTGCCATTCGCTCGAATACTTCCGCCTGCCATCCGACGTGTTGGTATTGGTCATCGGCAAATCGACCTATGCGCGGGCGGGCATCATCGTCAACGTGACGCCCGGCGAGCCGGGTTGGGAGGGTCAGTGGACCATCGAAATCAGCAATTCGACCCCTTTGCCCGCCAAAATCTATGCCAACGAAGGCATCGCACAATGCCTGTTCTTCCAGGGTGACGAAGTGGCCGAGACATCCTACAAAGACAAAGCGGGCAAGTACATGGGCCAACGCGGCATTGTGTTGCCGCGCGTCGAAGGTCTCAAATAGCGGTTCTGCCATTC
>CAIPUQ010000055.1 GCA_903868295.1 uncultured Roseiflexaceae bacterium | reverse complement strand
TCTGATAGTCTGGGTTTATAGAAAAATTGTCGCGTCCGAATGATGCAGTTTTGCCCTGGAGCGCGCGGATGTGATTCCCATACCGAAATGAAGACAAACTGTTCGTCGTGTGAATCGAAGGCAGTTCGAGGCGGGCGGTGTAATTCGTGGGAATCGTATAAAAATCTTTCGGCACCACTGCCATGATGCTGCCATCAGCAAGCATACCCTGGAGCGTGCTGACCAACGGACTCCGTGTTTGCGTCGCCTCGTTGGGGAACCGCAACATCAATGGGTAGTCGTACAATCCTATTGTCAGAACCACGACCGCCATCAGATACGTCAGCGATGGGCGTATGTATTGCATTGCAATGACCGTGACCATGCCAAGGCCCAATACAATCATGGTCCAATCAAGCGTGAAGGCACTCCGCACACCGAGGAACACGGTCACCGTCATCTGCACCAAAACGATACTGAATGCAACAGACACAGCCCCACGCACCTGTTGCCACGAATGGCGTGTACGCAGTGCCTCGATCCCGTACAACATACACACCAGGTACGGAATCTTGAGCATATCAAATGGCGTGTGTCGCGAGATGCCGAATCCCAGATACTCGACCGCAGTGCGATACACCACGGGAACGAAACCCATAATCAACAAAACCGCGATGCTAATGACCCAATACCGCGTTTTCTTCCAGTGGGTAATCATACCCACATACGCAAACAAACTCACCACTGATGTGAGCGCAGAGTTCGGATGCACAAATGGATATTCGGGGTTGAGCGATACCCCGTAGAACTCAGGATTAGCCAGGCGACTGATGGTCTTGAGGATTGGACCCAACCCGATGCGCGTCACCCCATTTTTGAAGAAAGAAAAATCTGCGTTTGCTCGTTGTGATTCTTGTGAAAGCACCGCAATGTCGAGATACACCGGCGCAGCAGTCAGCACACCGACTACTATCCCTGCCACGACAAGCCCAATGGTGCGCACCGCACGCCGATTATCACTGCGGTATGCCTCAATCGTCGCAACAAGCGTATACCCACCGATGAGATACCCAAAATACACAATCGTCTGGGGGTAGCCCGTCATCAGTAACGCATACATGACGAATGCGAGGATTCCCACCGACCACACATCGGCGCGGCGTTGCACCCGCACGATTGCATACAAAACGCCGACACCCCAGCACAGTGAAGACAGAAATACGGGGAATGTCAGCCAGGCAATCATGTACGGCGTGGTCGCCGCGGCACTCCCCCCGATCAGTCCTGTCAATGGGTCTAACTGCCATTCGCGTGCCAACAAAAGGACAAAAAAACCAAATAATGCCACCGTACTCCAAGACAAAATGGTCAAGAATACAGCGGGATCGTGTGTAAACAGCGAGAGCACGAACGACGGAAAAAACCCGGGGGTGAACCCAGACGTGTGATAGAGCGGTCGACCGAGCTCTGTGTTGGATGTCCAATACTTGAGCCAGCCCGCACGCTTCCCATTGAGGTTTTCATGGATTTCAGGGATGTACACATTATAGTAATCGCTAAAGCGTACCTGCTTAAGGAGAAATTCTTCGCTCGGGATATCTTCATACGCAATCTGGACACGATATGGCGCCACCACCATCCCTGTCGTCCAGTATGGCGCAGTAAGCACGGCAAGGACAATGAGGTACAGTAAGAGACTGGTGCGAAACGTCAATGCATCGTACGACAGTTGCTTGTGGACAGATTGTATGCCCGCCAATAATCGCAAGCGCAATTCTGCGTCCTCACACACGCGCACGTTGATGCACGTCTTCTGCAAGACGACTGCCAAGGCGCTGCAAATACATCATATTGTTTATATTACTAGACTTCGTAGTAGATTGCCTCCCGTCGTTCATACGAACAACGATTCGTCAGAGAACTGTCATCATTCGCTCGGAGAAGCTGGCTGAACATCCATATGCGAGTTTGACCGTTGATTTTGACGCGTACGCACCCACACAAACCCGATATACGCGGTATACAGTGCCCAAAACAGGTGCACAACCCACATCCAGGCTGCATACGGCCGAAATGTCAACCGAACGGTGGTGACATCGGGAGTTAAAGCGACCCCTTGGAACAACCCATTCACCGTGATGACCGGCCGCTCGGTCCAGCGTTGCCCGTCGAAAACCTCCGCAATCCACTGCGGATGATATTTCTGGCTGACAACAAGCAACGAAGATTGATGTACCGACACAGAAAAGGTCATCCGATCACCGGCATTTTCTGTGATACCCGCGGTTTGATACCCCGATGAACGCGGATCCGAAATCTCAATCGATTGTTGCGTGGCTGGAATTGCAGGTTGTGCTACGACGATTGCTCTGCCCATTCGTTGCGTAACTGAGTAGAGAAAGAACGTTTGCTCGCGGTTTTTGCCAGGCAAGGAATCGACCTTTTGGAGGACCGGCGAACGCATTTCAATGGGCGTTACCACCAATCCGATGTTACTCATCCAAAACGGCAAACCGGCAAAATCCGGGTTGATAGACGCATTACGCCGGCCATAATTCGTGAATTCGCCACCCATAGTCGTTATGAACTGTTGGTACCGCTGTGCAGATAAGCTGTTGTATGTATGGATCGAAGGGATATCAACAAAAGCATTGAAATTGTTACCCACGAATGGGATGTTCCCCGGCACAACGGCGGTCAACGCTCCTGCAGGAATATGCCGACGGATCCGTTCATAATACGCATCATCCACGGTGCGAATCGTTGCTGGTTGCCACAACAACATCGGGTACGAGTACATCAAGATAGAGACCAAGATTCCAACCCACAGCAAGCCTCGTACTGGCAGTACCAGTTGGAGCCAGACGACGCTGATGAGCATCGCAGCAATCAACACATTCAGCCAGACGATGTCATACGAGAGCGTTTGCCCCGCCCACAGCGAACCTCCGACAGACAATACTCCTGCGCATGCAGCGGCGATGGTCAGCGATTGCGTTCGTGAACGACGCACCGTTCGCACCACCGCATCTGCCCCATACAACACCAGCACCACAAGCGGGTATTTGAGAAAAGCGACGGGTGAACTTTTGGAGAGATTGAAGCCAAGATACGAAAACGCAAAGTAATGGACTGCTGGGATGAGTGCGACGGCGCAGAGCACTGCAATAACCACAAGCCAATACCGGTCTCGTCGCCAAGACACCCAAAGTCCTATCAATGCAAACATACCCAGCATGGGAGTCATGTGTTCTGCAGACGATTGAAAAGGGAATCCCGCCCGGAGCTGCTCCCCGTAAAACTCTTGATTACTGTACCGAGCAATCAACGTGGCAACGTCCTGCCACGATGTCACTGACAATACGACATGCGAAAAAAACTCGTACCCCGCATCAATCCGGCTCGAGTCTCGTGCGTTCACCAAGATATCCGCATAGACAGGCACAACGAGGGCCACTCCGACCGCCACGGCACTCAAAACCCCCGCACAGAACGCGATTCCGTCGTTACGATCTTTGCTGTATGCCCGCACCACCTGCACCACACAGAAACCCGCAAGCATATATGCGATGTACACAATAGTTTGCGGATACCCCGTCAAAAACAGGCTCGAGACTGCGAATGTGAGGATTCCCCACCCATACACATCACGGCGCCGTTGGTATCTGACCACACCATAGAGAATCGCTGTGCTCCAACACAACCCAGAGATAAACACATTAAAGGTCATCCACAGCATCATGTAGGGCATCGTCGCACACAGTAATCCCGCAATGAGCGTCGCAAACGGGTCGAGTTCCCACTCGCACCCCAATAAAATCACAAACATGCCAAATAAAACAACCGTGCACCACGCTAACAGTGTCAAATATACATAGGGATCATCGGTCAACTGTCCGAACACGAATCCCGGCAGAAACACCGGGCTATACCCAGAAGTCTGGTAGGTCGGGCGGCCAAATTCTGTTTCACTGCTCCACAATGTAAATAAGCCGGACCGGGCACCATTGAGCAAATCATCGACTTCCGGGATAAATACCGCGAAGTAATCACTGTGCCGATACATGGTTGGTGCAGAAGAACTCGCGTCTTCGCTGGTACCCACGGCATTTGGCATGTATGGTGCAAGGACCATACCATGCGCCCAATAGACCGAAGAAAGTGCCACCATCACCGCAAAATACAACACCAGGGCATGCCCGACTGTGTGCGGGAACAACGCTCTACCCAGCAGCACAAACGCTGATTTCACACCGCTGTTGCGTTGTCGATCGAAGAACCGATGTAGTTTAGTTTGCATCACGGCGCACACGAGACCACAACGCAAAGCCTTTTTTGAGGAACACAGTCATCCAAAACAGTCCCCATACCGGCATGATCCAGAGCATCAATCGGATGTTGGGATTAAACGCAAGACGTATGCTTGTCGTCTCTGCAGGGACAAATACACCCAAGAACACGCCATTGACTTCGGTCGTCGCAGCGTCTTCCCATACCCCATCACGCAGTACCTGCGCTTCCCAATACCGGTGGTACTTTTGGCTTATCACGAGCAGATTGTCGGTGCTGAGTGCGTTGCTCAGGAGCATCGTATCGTCGTTGTCTTCGAGAATCGTTGGGAACACATGATCTACCTTGCGCGGGTCAGCGATGCTCACCGTCTGAGCCGCCGTATCCCCGCTGGGGAAGGCAATCTGCATCGCCTTTCCCATTCTTGACTTGGTCCGATACAACCAAATAGTCAGTTTGCGTTCTTGTTGTGGGATTATGTCGAGGAGCGACACCAACGGACTCTTGATTTCGCGCGGAGAAATGAGCAAATCAATATTGCTCATCCAAAACATCGTGCTGGCATAATCAGGGTTGATAGAGTAATTATTCCTCCCATAGACCGCTAATTTGCCTCCCAATGCAGTAACAAGCGTACGATATCGCTGTGGCGACACGCTGTCAATGGAATGGATGGTCGATATCCCGAGCCGCATATTGTAGTTTGTGCGGAGCACAGGCAAGTTACCGGGTACGGTCGCAACAAGCGTATCATCGGTCGCATGTGTACGAACTGCACGAATCAACGCATTGTCTTGTATCGTCGCCGCTACTGGGTAGCGCAACATCAGTGGAAAATTAATAAACGACGTACTCATGAGAAAAGCAGCTGCGGTCAGCGATGCTGAGAACACACGGTGTTGCAGCAAAAACACAACTACCATCCCAATTGCGAGTGCAACTGCGCTCCAATAAATGGGATAGGAACGTACCATACCTGTCATTACTGTTATGCAAACCTGTGCCATCACAATCGAAGTCGCAATGACGAATGGTCCTCTGAGCACACTCCGGTCTTGCACACGGACCAGCTGTTCGATCCCGTATACGGCACACACTATGTACGGTATTTTGAGCAATTCATAGGGAACATGGCGCGAAATACCAAAACCCATATACTCATAGGCGAACCAAAACACACTCGGTACAAAGTTCATGATGATGAGGGCGCCAATGACCACTACCCAATACCGAGATTGGCGCCATGCGAGTATCATCCCAAAGTACGCAAAAAGACTCACTATCGCCGGCAGTGCAGAATTCATATGGGCAAACGGATATGAACCCGTAGACACATTTCCAAAGACTTCAGGATGTGTGAGTTGACTCACGATTTTCATAATCTGGATGAAGCTCCGAACATTGACTGCTGCACCAGAGAAAAAAGAATACGCTGCATTCGTCCGCTCTGACTCGAGCGACAATGCATAAATGTCGGCATATAACGGGAGTGATGTGGCCACGCCGAGTAGTGCAGCCAGCAACAGCATGCCGCCTGTCTTGAGTACAGCCCCAATACCTTCGCGACGCAGTTCAACCAGTGAATACACGACAAACCCGGTGACAATGTACCCAACATACACAATTGTCTGCGGATACCCGGTCATCAACAACCCGTGTACGCAAAATGCTAGGACACCGACCGACCAAAAATCACGGCGCTGCAGCACACGCACCACGCCATACAATGACCCGAATGCCCAGCAGATTGTACTTATGTACACTGGCGAGTACAACGAGTACGTCAGATACGGCATACTCGCTGCAGCAATACCGCCAAACAGCGCAGTCAAGGGATCAAACTGCCACTCTCGACACATCAAGAGCACAAACAGTCCGGTCAGCGCCACAATCGACCAAGAGAGTATGCTGAGAAAAATCGAAGCATCCGTTGTGACAAACGTGAGCACATATGTCGGGAGAAACACCGGCGAAAAACCAGAGGTGTGGAAGAGTGGGCGCCCCAGTTCGGTACGCGATGTCCAATACTTGAGAAAACCCGAACGCTCACCTTGTAAGTGCTCGTGTATTTCTGGGATAAAAACGTTGTAATAATCCGAAAACCGCTTCTCACTAGGAAGTGTCGCGATACGTGGATCAGTAGATGTGTTGTTCGCAAGGGCGAAGGGAGCCACGACAAACCCGGTTGTCCAGTATGGTGCGCTGAGCACAAGGAGATAGACAACATAAAGCGCAATGCTCCAGGTGTAGGTAAACCGCACCGAGCGAAGGTTTGTTATCAGCGCTGCAACACGGCCAACCGGCACGCTGTTCGAATCAGCCATCTCGTTGCTCTCGTTTTGCCAATCCAAAGCCGCTCTGCCCATTCCCATTTCCGTTATACAGCATATACACTGCATCGTTGTGCCGAAACACGAAAGGGTATTCGATCATCTGCGAATCCCATCCCTCGGACGAAACGCCTATCCCTGCATTTGCGACGTCAAGAATCCATTTTTCACCATCTGCACTATGCGCATAGCCGATGCGATACGACTCGCCAGTGCCGCTCCGGTACGAAAACCACATCTCATGCAACCCAGAATCAGACCGCAACACCGTCGGCCGCGAAAACGCCTGCGCACTGTTACGTTCATAGGGAACAGCCAAGCCTGTTTTGTGCCATGCATGCCCATCAGCGGACGTCGCACCATGGAAGCAGTGAATCATCTCGCCGTTCCCCGCATCCCATGTGAGTGTCGAACCGTACCACATGCGATATTCGTTGACGGAGTAGCGTTCTACCCAGGGATAGGATAGGCTGATTGGGTCAATCACATCCGAGCTGAGGAATGGCTCTGCTGAATCAAGAGTCAATAACAAGTCCGGGCCTACGCGGAGTCTGCCGACATCACCACGCCAGTGCCCGTTCGGCGGATTCTGCCACCCCATAAACAACATATAGGTAACGCCATCCGCCCGGTAACAATTACCGATACTCACGCCGTCGGCATAAAAAGAGCCGGCAGGGCCGAAGCTGAACACTGGCTCTGTGTGTGCGCGCACGACCTGTCGTGTCACAATGTCGATGTCGACAGCACCCACCGAAGACCGTTTATCACGGTCACGCGCACTATAAAAAATCCGATATACATCGCCATTCAGATGGATCGGCAACGGATTGGCAACATGGCTCTGTAACAACGGATGCACGCCC
>CAIPUQ010000054.1 GCA_903868295.1 uncultured Roseiflexaceae bacterium | reverse complement strand
TGTTAAACAATTCAACGGGATTCGTTGGAGCACAGTGCACCAAAACAGCGCAGAACTGCTCTCTCAATGATTGGACACTGATGCGAATGCGAGTCATTTCCTCGAATATCATCATGGCTTCGGAGTTGCCTTCAAGTAACCCGGCGGCAACGGCAGCGTCACGAAACGTTGGATACGTGAAACCGTCAAAGGTCATGAGATCTACGAAACCGCGGCATCCTGTGGCGTAATGCAGAATGGTTCTTAATGCATTCAATTCAATATTGTGGCAGCCAACAGCAGGCAGCCGAGCAACTTTGGCGACATTGTTAACACGTCGTTTCCACTTGTGGTCTTGCCAAAAATAATGCTCCGGAATGTCAAGATACCGCCACACCCGCGCAGCAGGGTCTGCATCATTCAGTACGAACCACTGCAGCAGCTTGGATGTAGATCTGGGCAACTGATCCATAATGTCATCATGATCGTCCATGGGATTGAACACAACATTGTTCTGCAGAGGCAAATGCAAATCTAACCGCTCGACGCTGGGCCATTCTTGGTGCAATCTCAAACCCAAAATGCGAAAAACCGCCTCGGAGCAAGACAGCAATCTTCCGGACAAATATGCTTGAATTTCATTGAGCTCCACATTCACACGATCAGGAGCCTTAAAACAATACCTGCGATGATAATGATAAAATAATAATGAAAACCACGCCATCACGACACGTGATCAACACTCGACAGCAACTGCAAGCCCATCTCCAACTTACTTGTAAACGTACTTACAGCTGCGAATGTGCCCTGCGACTTCAACGTTTACGTGGCAACGGTATCGCTCCAATAAATAACGATTATGCGGCACGACCCACTCGTCGGTGATCTCTCGATCGCCATCATATGCCACAAAGAGTCCGCGCCGGCGATATTCAGGGTAACCGTCTGACAAAATTCGGGTATATGCCTGCATTGCTTTCGGAAACCGACGACGGCACGAACCATCAGCACTGCTGGATCGACAACCGAGATGTGGCCGCACATCACAGGGACCATGAAGCATGAACTGCTGCACGGCGGCATGCAACACTGGACGCGCAATAGGGTCAGGAAACTCGGCGGATACAACTCTGTCGATACTGTCCGCTGTCAACAAACGCTCAGCCAGAATCAATAGCATGTGAATATGCGGCAATCCACGCGCCTGCCATTCCACTCTCCACACAAAAGCCAAAACAGGACCGAATATTTTGGACTCCGTTATTTCCGCTAAAATCGACTTGAACTTCAGCATAAAAACCCGCGCCACGATATCAGGGTGAAACCTCCAATGCGATCCCGCTGGTAAAGCGCTGGTAATTTCCGGCCAACACGGATTACAGGTAATCGTAACAAACAAATCAGGCTTGTGGAATCGAACCGGAAGCGCCATCGCATCCAAGTACAGCTGATAGTAGTACCTGGGAGACCCCACAAATGAACTTGGCAGAACAACAGGCCTGCCAACGTCCTGCAATCCTACACCGTCATCATGGCGAAGACGATCATGAACGGCACGATAGGAAGCACTCCTGTACAGTGCCTGCTGATGCGGTCGCTCGTGGAAAGCAGCCGTCCTGGCCTCGTATTGCGCGTACAAATCACAATAGAATTCAAGAGCCAGACGCTCGCAGCACTGTACGAAAGAAGGAGTGTCTCTGTGCATTAATAAATGACGCGACCATTCTAATAACGTTACAGGACGCTGACGACCGGACCTGTCGCACCCGCTCACCATACCGTCATGCCATCCGCAAGCGCCGGTGGGAAACAACAAAGGATAAGCCAACGTATGATAGAGACCATGGCCATCATCAATAAATTGTGGCCTATCAGTGGAACGCACATGAATGAGAATAGATCTGGAGCCAGAACCGTGAGCTGCGACGACCGCTCCAACCATCATGCCCGAAACATCAATATCACTGCGCCATTCAATCACCGGCAAGTTGCCTTCAGCAGCTGCACGCAAACGCTGAACCCACGGATTGTATTGCACCAACAAACGATGAAGATTCTCCAAAACAGAACGTTGAAGATCACCCTCAGCATCTCGAACCACTTCAGCACGTCGTGATGAGGCCTCTGCGGCATCCAGCATGTATATTTGGGCGAACGCAGAGAGAGCAGAATCATGAGGCAGGATGGATCCAATGCGATGATACGTGCGACCACCGAGAATGAACGTAGAATCAGGCAAGGAACGGTTGCTGTGGCCAACAGATGCCATTGCAAAAGACATGTTGATTCGGCGAATATGCGACCTCACATGAGCGCTCAAAATAACTTGACGCAATTCAGGGGGCACATCATCCTCTAATGGCAACTGCAACCGACCATCAGCGCAACAGTTGATGCTTTCATTACGCCATGATCGCGAGCGACAGTGGGGGCACACAATGTTGAACTCCGACAACACGTGAACGGGCACAGGTGGCAAATCAGCACGATCAGCGGCACGA
>CAIPUQ010000053.1 GCA_903868295.1 uncultured Roseiflexaceae bacterium | reverse complement strand
TGTCATGTCGGTATCCTTTGTCTGTGCCGGCGCTTATTGCTCGGCGATGTCGTCTAAGAAGTAGGTCAGCCCTGCGTCACGGAGCTGCCAGAGTACCACACCGATGCGCTGCTCCTTGAGCCAGCCGGGGTAATCGGCTGTATCTTTGGGATAAAACGAGCGGTAAATCGCCGGGAAGGCCGTCTCGAAGCCCGCCCCGATGAAGCGTATCGAAAAGCTATCGCCGACAATCTGCAGATTGATAGCGGGGAACGCGACCTGCGGGTCCGTGTTTTCCCAGATGTCCATGGCATTGCCCATCACCACGGTATTGCGCCATTCCCCCGTCACCGGCAGATCGAGTGCGATATCGACGCCCGCCGGTACGTCGTAGCGATCGAGCAGCAGACCAGCAAAGTCGCGGTCGGCGAACGGACTCGGTGCAGTGACGACGCGGTACGGCACCCGCCACGGGCGTTGGGCAGGGATGACTTGGGCGACCTCGGCGAGGACCGCATCGGCGACGAGATGGGCTGCGAGCCTGTTCCAATGGAAGTCTTGCTTGTGGAACAGCAGTGGCTGCTGTGGCTTGGCATCCAACAGGAGCTGTTCGGCGTCGATGACCGTCACCCCTGCGGCACGCAGATCGACAATGAATGTGCGCAACAACGTCGTGTCGTACGGCGCGACGTACCAGGGTAGGTACTCGGGGTAGATGACCTCTTTGGAGGGTGCAATCACCACAATCGGGACGATACCAGCCGCGCGGTACATTGCTACGCGGTCGCGCATGCGTTGCAACAGCAGGCCGCGCCGCTGCTGGTCCCGCAACACGGCATCGAGGTCGGGGAAGCGCTCGTCGCTCCAGCGTCGCATATAGATGACGTCGTCACTCCCGTAGTAGACCCGGCTCGAGGTCCCAAAAATGCGATAGTCGAGCTCGTTCTTGGTGCGTATCAACAGACTGCGCCAGCCAAAATGATCAGACAGCCACTGCTCGGTCTGGATGGTTGCCTCTGCGAGCGCAGCCATATTGGCAGGGATTGTACTGGGGAAGGCGGTCAAGCGGCGGTTTTCGGTGACGCGTTGGGTGAGTGGCTCGGGACCATACAACAGTGCCACCACCGGCGCAACGCACACCATGCTGGTCGTCAACAATGTCACGCGTTGTGCCTGACTGGCGCTACGGAACCATGGTCGGGCGCGTGGTGCCCACACCAACACTGCGACCGTCAGCACGATGCCGGCCAAGAGGTTTATGCGGTCGTCGCGCGCAAGGGTACTGGGTAGGTACAGCGCGAGGGGGTTGGTCTGCATCATCAAGAGTACTGTAGCGCCATGCGCAAGCACGGTCATCCAGAGCACCGATGGGAGCCATTGCCAGACGATGACACAAACCACCGCCAGCACGACCAGATAGAGTGCCAAGAGCGTCGGGTGGGGGATGAGCGTCACGGGGGCGATGTGCATACCGGTATACGCCCAAAATGCTTTGGGACCCGTCGCATGCACCGACACGGTCGACTGCGACGACCATGGCCCGGTGTCAGCCAACAGCAGGTACCGTCGCGGGACGGCAGCCAGTGCCGGAGCGATTGCAAGGTCGTGCCCATCGATGGTGACCCGGGTGTCGCGACTGTCGGGCCAGAACCACGTCGTCAGCGTCACGACTCCGCGGGCATCGGGCGCTGGGATGGTGACGGGAACATCACTCGGGACCCAGCGATAGCGAATCCCCCGTGGCGTGGTATCTATCGCAGTGATGTACTTGTTGACCACGCGGGTCAGC
>CAIPUQ010000052.1 GCA_903868295.1 uncultured Roseiflexaceae bacterium | reverse complement strand
GCGTGGTGGCACCTGTCATCACGAGGGCAGTTTGCATACCTGCTGCGCCCATGGTGATATCGGTTTCGAGCCGGTCACCAATCATCAAGCAGCGTTCGATTGGGACGCCGACTCGTGCAGCAGCCGTCTGTGCGGCGAGTGACGACGGCTTGCCGGCAGTGAACGCCAAACGAGTATCGGTACATGCCTCGATTGCCGCAATCAGGGCGGCACAATCGGGTTGACCACCGCCAGGGACAGGGCAGTACTTGTCGGGGTTGGTGGCTATCAGGGTCGCACCAGCGCGCATCGCGTCGAAGGCGATTTGGAGTTTGGGGTAGTCAAAGGTGCGATCAAACGATGCCAGCACGTAGTCGATGTCGGTTGGATTGGTGCTGGTGCGGATGCCTGCGTCGTGGAGCAACTCCCAGAGCGCAGGCTCGGCGATGGGGAACACGCTGGGGTGATTGGGCTGGTTTAGCAGCCAATCGCGCATCACAATAGCCGATGTGAGGATGTGTTCGACACGCACCGTAAAGCCGAGGTTGGTGAGTTTGGCGTGGTATGCGAGCGGATTTTTGGTGGGGTTATTCGAGAAGTAGAGGACTGGAATACCCGCCTGGCGGAGACGTTCAGTAGCAGCGACCGCGCCTGGGATGACTGCATCGCCGAGATACACGGTCCCATCGAGATCAAATATGCAGGCTTCAATCGGGATTGCAGGCATACGGTACCTCCAGCAGTCATCGATGGGGGAATAAATATCTCGTCAAAACACAACAGACACGTACATTTCACAAATCCGCTGCGTTCACCGTGATGCGATGGCGCGGCGTCGGACCCGCAGGGCGAACAACACGCCAATGGCGACGAGGCTCACCACTGGCCAGCGAATGTCGGTTTTGACCAACCAGAGGAAGTGCAGACCTGCGGCAATGGCAGCCGGGTAGACGAGGAAATGCAGTTTTCTCCACCGTGCACCGAGGCGCTGTTGCCAACCGCGGGTCGACGTGATGAGCAATGGTATGAACAGTGCCATCGACACTGTGCCGACGATGAGATGGCGCTTGCTACTTATGTTCACCCATATAAACGACCACGCCCAGCCATAATCGAGGCCGAGGTAGACCAGGGTGTGTGCGAGCGCATAGAGACCAGCACTGACACCGAGCGGACGACGCCAGGGTGCAATGGCCTTGAGCCCAGCCCATCGTACCAACGGGGTGATGGCTAGGCTTGCAACGAGGAGGAGTAATGAAGCGGTGCCGCTCCAGGACGTCAACGCAGCAACGGGATCTCGTGGGATCCCACGTATGATGACGACGGCGCTGTACCACAGGAACGGCGCAACGCAGAGGAGCAAGACGATGTATGACGGAAGACGCGGGCGCGCTGTAGTCATCAATAGAACTTCCGCAGATCCATGCCGGTATACATCGAGGCAACCTGATCGTTGTAGCCGTTGAACACAAGGGTAGGCCGACGACCGAGTTCGCCGATACGGCGTTCGTCGGCTTGCGACCAGCGTGGGTGATCGACCCGTGGGTTGACGTTGGCAAAAAAGCCATATTCGTCTGGCGCTGCAGCCATCCACAATGATGTCGGTTGTGTGTCGGTCAACGTGATGCGGACGACTGCTTTGATGCTCTTGAAGCCATACTTCCAGGGCACGACTAACCGCAGTGGTGCGCCATTTTGGGCGGGTAGTGGTTTTCCGTAGACGCCAGTGGCCATCAGTGTCAAGTCGTGCATCGCTTCATCGAGCCGCAACCCTTCGACATACGGCCACTGATACCACGGTTCGCTTTGGCCCGGCATGCGCGTGACATCGTTGAGGGTCTCGAACCGGACATATTTGGCGGTGGCGGTGGGCTCGACAAGACTGAGCAACGCATGCAGGGGAAATCCCGACCACGGCACGACCATCGACCAGCCCTCGACGCAGCGGAGCCGATAGATGCGTTCTGCGGCTTGGAGTGCCTGCAGATCCTCGAGGCCAAATGTGCGTGGCTTGGCGACGAGACCATCGACGACGACATTCCACGGCGACGTGACAAATCCTGCGGCGACGTCTTTGACCCGTTCTTTGTCGGTCGTAAATTCGTAGTAATTGTTGTAGCCCGTGACGGTTTCGTAGGGGGTCAACGTATTGCCCAACTCATCACTCGGACCGACGACAGCCCCGGTCGCCGCTGTTGCTTCGGGCGCAGCAGGGAGCTCTTGGCTGACCGGTGCGGCAGAGCCACACGCGGCGAGGACCGCGGAAGCCCCAGCAATCATCGGCAGGCCAAACATACGACGGCGTTGCCAAAACAACTGTTCTGGCGTTATTTCGGACGAAGGAATATGTGACATGGAACGGTCTCCGTTCATTACAGAATACCGGGTGATACCTGTATAGTAGCGTGAATTGATTAACGTATAATAAACCGAGAGGGAAGGAGGTGCGTCATGCGCCTGAGCGAAGAAAAAATCTTCCGCATTGCCGAGCGAATCCACGACGAACTCGTGGCGCGCGATTTGGTCCGCTACCGGGATCCGGTCGGCGTCAAACCAGCAGCTGCCCGCGGCGCGCGAATTCGAGCGATTGTCGATTTCATCACTGCTGACCTCAAAGTCGAAGAAGACATCGAAGCAGAAGTCGAAAAAATTCTGGATAGTTACTCACGCGTACTCAAATCCACCGAGCGGGACGTGCTACGCCGCAAACACAAAGAAGAAGTCGCCCGTCGCCGTAATTACGAACTCTAGCTGATTCGTCGGGCGAAAACTTCATGGTGGGTGAGTATGCGAATGTACGTTTGTATTATTCGCGTCACACCATGCTTGATTATGCTTGCATACCCATCCAAGCGGATAGAATACATGGTCCCCGTGCGCATACAACTGTTGGGCAATGCACAGATACACCGGAGCGACGGCGCACCCATCGTGCTCCGCCGCCGCGCTCGCGTGCTGGTTTTTTACATCGCATCACAGAGCGACGCATTGAGTCGAGAGCGGTGTATGTCGGTGTTTTGGCCCGACGAAGCACCCGACACCGCGCGGCAGATGCTGCGCACTGCATTGCATCACATCAAAATCGCCTGTGGCCCTATCCTCGCAACCGACCTCCAAACGATTCGACTCCACCCGGACATACCCGTCGACACCCGACTCCTGCACGATGCACAACCCGGTGATGCACACACCGATTCGTTGCTCGATACCGCGCCGGGGAACTTCTGCGCTGAACTCGACAGCGGCGGCATCGAGGCAATCGAGGCATGGGTCGACAGTGAACGCAGTCGGTGGCGCCGTCGCATTGCCGACCTCCTTTTGCAGCATAGTCACTGGTTAGCCGCAAATGGTCGGTTGCAACGGGCAGTCCAGGCAGTGACTGCTGCGGTACAGTACGAGCCGCTGCGCGAAGAGATAAGCCAACACGCGATGCAATTACACATGCGGGTCAATAATCGGGCTGCTGCAATTGCATGCTACGAATCATTGCTGCACGCACTCGACGACCAACTTGGGGTGCCGCCGCTCCCCGCTACGACCGCGTTGTATCACGACATTGTCACCGATCGATTTGTTCTCCCCGGCGCGCTCGGACAGGCCCCTGCCACGGATCCCTTCATCGGACGTCATGCCGAGCTGACGATCCTGCATGGCCAGTCCTGGGATGGTCGTGTCGTGGCATTGACGGGTGCACCAGGGCTTGGGAAAACGCGACTCGCCCAGGAGTACCTCCGCCGGAGTAACGCGATTATTGTGCATGCAGTAGCATACGCTGGTGACGAGTTCTTGCCCTATCACGTACTCAGTCGTGCCTTGCGGACATTATTTGCGGCCCCGCGCTGGCACCAACTCCGGAGCCATGCCATCTTGCCAGCGGTGTGGCAAGCCGAACTCCGCAGGCTCTGGCCAGAATTACCCGGCGGTGAACCAGACGCAATCCCGCGTGATGGCTCTGATTCGCGATTGCCAGAAGCAATCGCACTCTTGCTCCAGCATGTCGCCCAAGAACAGCGCATTGCGCTCTTTCTCGATGATGCACAATGGCTCGACGATGCATCTGCGCGGGTTTTTGTTGCGCTCACGCGGCGCTCCCTCGATGCGAGCTGGCTTATCTGCATGACACTCCGTCCCGGCGCATTGCCCGCGCATGTACAACAGTTACTCAACCACGCGGATCGTGTCGGTAGATTGACCACCGTGACGCTAAAGCCATTGAACATGCACGAAAGCACGCAACTGGCCCATACACACAACGCACAGCTGAGCGAACAGACGATCGAACGCGCCGAAGGCAATCCGTTTATGGTGGTCGCATTTGCCAGAGACTCGGCGCCGTCAGGCCTCGAACTGCCAGACGCAATCCGTGCACTCACTGACACACGCATTGCATCGCTCAGCGACGACGCGCGCCGCTTAGCCGAAGCAGGCGCAGTCGCAGGACGCGTATTTGAGTATCATCTCTGCGCACAGATTGCCCACCTCGACGAACACGCTGCGGTCCGTGCCTGTGATGAACTCGTGCACCATGGGATAGTCCGCATCGTCGGTGGGACACATGCACGCTTCGATCACCCGTTGACGGTCGAAAGTATTCAGGCGAGTGCTGGTCCCGCGACCCTCAATCATCTCAATCGCGAATTTGCCGCTGCACTCTCCACCCAGCAACCGGTCGATCACGCGAGGGTCGCGAACTTTTATGCTGCTGCTGGGCTTATTGATCGCTCACTACCATACGCAGATGCTGCTGCACAGAATGCCTACGGGTTAGGGGCGTGGGGTGAAGCAGAGTACTATATGGGTATGGCGCTACGCGCGGCACCCAACGCACAACATGCCCGACGATGGCTCGCTCTGGGCGACATGTTGGTATGGTCCGGGAACGAATCAGGTGCCGCCGACGCATTGCACCAGGCAATCGACCACGATGAAAGCCACGATGGACGTGTCGCCGATGAAGCACGTCTTGCAATAGCACGGAGTGCCCTCCCTGCTGCCCGCTATGACGACGCCATTGCTATTGCTGAACCGCTCACGAATCATCCCGATCCATCGATTGCGCTGCATGCGCACTTCATCTGTGGAACGGCGTATTCACTCGCTGGCGTTGCGCTCGATGCTGCGACGGCGTATTTGGCCGCCGCAGAAGCACGCTGCACAGAACACGCAGCATATGATGTGTTGCCACGGATTATCTTCGAACAGGGTGGCATAGCTGCTCAGCAAGGGAACTTGACGCTTGCCGTTGCCCGCTATCGCGATGCAATTCGCGCCGCCGAAGAACACCCGCATCCCCACACCCAGATTTGGCACATCCTGGCACACAACAATCTCGGTTATCATTTGCTCCTGCAAGGCAATGGTGCAGATGCAGCGCGCCATGCACGGATTGCATTGCGCATCAGTGAACGGGTTGGCTTGCTGCGCCTCCAGAGTTATGTGTTCTCGACGTTGGGCGAAATAGCCCTCGCCCGGGCAGACACCCATGCAGCTGAACGACATTTTCGCGAGGCACTTGCATGTGCAGAACGGTATGCGATGCCCGAACGCATTGCTGGGCTGCATGCAAATCTGGGCCTCGTTGCCCGTGCACGCGAAGACACCGATGCCGCTATTGCTGCATTCCAACATGCACTCACACTCGCTGATGCAATCGGGGTTCATCATCTCGCTGCTCAGATCCGCATCTGGCTTGCGTCGGTGGTCGACGCCTCGCGTGCGCGGCATCTTTTGCATCATGCTCATCTCATTGCGCAGAACGGCGGTCGCGTCCGCTTGCTTGCAGAGATCGCAACCCTCCTCGCCAACCTTCCGGATGATGCTCACACAACAACCCAACCGCGCATTGTGCCGAGCGCACGCTGATGCATACGTGACGCAGGTTTTGATACTTGCGCGCGTGTATACGGCGTGTATACGGGGATGTATATGCGGTGAGGTTATAGTGCTGATGTAAGATACGACACCACATCAAAGGAGCATGCACCATGGCTTGGAACATCGATACCGCCCATTCGGAAGTCACCTTCTCGGTCCGCCACATGATGATTTCGAACGTCCGCGGCCAGTTCAAAAAGTTCTCCGGCAACATCAACATCGACGAAGCCAACCCGGCAAATTCCTCGGTCGACGTCACCATCGATGTGGCCAGCATCGACACCCGTGACGAAAAGCGCGACGGGCACTTGACAAGCCCAGAGCTGTTTGATGCCGCCACGCATCCCACGATTACCTTCAAAAGCACACGCATTGCCGTCGGTGGGACGAACCTTGGTACGATTTTTGGCGATTTGACCATCAAAGGCATTACCCGCCACGTTGCCCTCGATGTCACGTTCTCCGGCAAAGCAAAAAGCCCATGGGGCACGACCAGCGCTGGATTTTCGGCAACGACCAAAATCAACCGCACGGATTTTGATTTGACCTGGAACGTCGCTCTCGAAACCGGCGGGATCCTCGTCGGCGAAGAAATCTCCATCAACATCGAGCTCGAAGCCGTTCAGAGCTAATTGATACCGCAAACCCGCATGCATCAATGATGCATGCGGGTGTTTTTTTGTTGGTCGAACTGGTTATTTCGCTTCCAACGTCGCATTAAATGCATGCGCCTGAGCAATCCACTGCTCGAGATCTTCGTCGCGGTCGATGTGCATATCATCGACGATGATAAACCCTTGCATCCGCTTGGGATCACGTGCAAGCGGCTGTGCCACACCGCTTTGGAGGTAGGCTGCACCATCAGCCGCCGATACGCGCACCATCAGCCCTCTGCTGAATACCCCAACCAACATATGACCCCGTGCAAAAAACACCACCCCACCAAACATCCGTTTGGCGGGGTAGTGGTGGGTGGGGAGGAACTCGCTCAGGCGTTCAACGAGTGCGTTCGAGTACGCCATACATGCTCCATCTGGTCATTGCGATGAATTATTGATTGGCCAGCACAATGATGCGATCTGCAACACTGAATGTTCGCAATCGATCTTTGGATGGGTTGATGATTACACCGTATGCCTTGTCGGCGTTGCCACTATCGGCCGCAATCCGATAGCCAATGGCAATTTCGCCCTTGTTCCGCGCGGCCGCAACGATGGTCGCAGTGTTTACTTCGTGCCCAGGCGTAACGTATTCGTTTACGGGCTTGAGATACACTTCTGCGCCTTCGGGATCAAAGAGGTCCGTGAACACTGCATTGAGGCCTTTGTTCTCGGTGACCTGTGCCAAAATCAAGCTAATGAGACGATTGCTGACAATGAAGTCATCAGCCTTGGTCACCTCGGCGAGCCGTCGATTCCGGACGTCGAGCATTTCGCTCACAATCGAGAACGAATGGCCGATGCGATCCGAAATATCACGAAGGTGGAGCAACGTGATGAGTGTGCGCGCGTCTGCTTCTTCGGCCTCGAGCGCTTCGGAGGCTGCCATCACAATGATGTGGTGATATGACAACAAGTCGAGATCATCCAGAAAATCACGGTCGGTGGTGTCGTCGTTGCGGACCGTTACCGTGGCATTCACCGGCGCGTAGACGTCGTACCACTCGGTGATGTCTTCGGTTTGGTATGGGCTCACCACGGTGATTGAGGACCCTGCGGCGACATACGAATCGAGTTCACGAATCACCAACGGAGTCCGCCAGTTCCAGCCGAGGATCAACGTGTGCTCAGGCTTTGCGGCCTCTACCTGGGCAACAGAAAAGGCTTCTACGTTGGCCGTTGCGATGGGCTCATCGGTATACACAATCGCCGAATCATCGGCCGCGATAAACACCAGTGCGTCATCTTCGGTCAAAAGCCTATCATGCGGTGGGTTCAATTCCGCTGGTTTGCCGTTGGGTACAATCCCAATCACGGTGGATGTCGGGTAGTGCAGCAACACATCGCCGAATGATTTGCCCACCACTTCGGGGTCGTGGCGGAAGTACATTTCGTCGCCACCAAAATCCAACAATTCGGTATAAATAGTTGACAAACCAGACTGACGACAGGTTTGTGCAGTGATGCGTGCAATCATTTCGCCCGTGACAATGAGTTCGACCTCGTCACGGCCAACAATCCGTGCCACAGCGACATTTTTGGGATCATTGATTTCGGCAACGATGTGATAGGGCGCGCTGCGCCGCTGTGGATCGTTCACAATCGCCAGCAGTGTTTTGATGACATGGATATCGGGATTGTCGCCCTCGGGTCGCAACACAATGATTGCTTTCGATGCTTGCAGATTGGCCGTCGCCAGTGCAGTGGGCTCCATCGTGCTACCACTCCGACAGACGATGCGGGTGGTGTCGCGGGTGGGCACATGATCATCGAGGAGCTCGTACATTTCGGTCGCGTCTTTGTCGGCCATGATTACCAGCACTGCCCGCGGTTTGCTCGCATTGGCGCTGATGAGCTCCGATACAACGGTGTAAATTTGCTCGCTCCAGCCCAGAATAACGGTGTGATCTGCTTCGACGACACGTGATTTGCCTTTACGCATCGTCTCGAGGCGTGCTTCGAGCCCCGAATTAATGACACCAATCAACGCACTGACGATAAAGATACCGCCAATGGTGACCAACAGCATCATGAACAAGAACCCGTACGAACCCTGGTCACCGCCCATGGTACCGGAGTCAAGCGTCCGCAATAACGCCATCCAGGTAACTTGACTAAAGGTCAGCTCAGGACTGAGTTGAAAAATCGCAACAATTATGGCACTCACCACGATGACCGCTATCGATGCAATTGCCAGTACGCCGATCAGCGCGCCTGTGCCTTTGGCAAGGATGTTATCAATCTCATAGCGCAGCTTTTCGGACAATGTCGGAGTCGACATGGGGACCTCTATTCATGTGTGCACGTCTGTGTAAAGCAATTCTAGCAACATTAGCCGAATTTTACAAACGCCCGGACCATCCAAACCGCTCCGTGGGAGTAGTGGTTCTTCGGAGTACCATGGAGATAGTTCGCCTACAATGGAACAAAACAGGTTCCATTTTCATCATTATGTATGAATGTTCAGTATGGGGTTACTATGCGCGTTATCCAGCTGTTTCTTGCGATGAGTCTCGTATTTGGGATTGTTGGTTCAGATACACACCACGTCAGTGCCGCTGCTCCCACGGTGTTAACTGCCATTGCAACGGCGAATTTTGCACCATATCGCAACGATATCGCCAAAAAACTCACTACGCTCCGTGGCATGAGCGACGGCATGAGCGTCGCAACGTTTGATACCTTGCGGGCAACGCCGAGCAACGCGGCATACATCGCCCAGCTGGCCTTCATCGATGCGTATGGTGTCAGCACCCTCAATGCCCATGCGAAACCAGCAGCCAACAAGTCGTTTTTGCGCTGGGTATTTACGACGGCGGATGTCATCCCCTTGCTCTTGCAGGGAGGACCACCCACTGCAGCCAAAAACGCAGAAGCACTGGCGATCTTGCAACGCATCTGGACGTCGGATATCGCATCGCGCAACGGCGTGCTACGCAAACTCGCCTTCGCTGTGGCGTTGAGCCATGCATACCCCGTCGACACCGGCTGGTACCGCGTCAATAGTAGTGGCGTCGCAGATACGATTGACCCCCTTTCGCGCTACCAAAATTATAAGAATGCACGGGCAGCCAAAAAGCTCGATGCAGGGTTTGATGGTTTATCGATTTGGCACCTGCGCATGGTGGTCGGTGCCTGGGCACGCGATATCGATCTCGATTGGCTCCGTACGACCTACGCTGGTCCACATTCGGTCGTGAGCGAGACTGGAGTAACCCGTACCTTCACCACAACGTATACCCGGGCAAATATCGGCGATAGTGGCTATGAACTCGAATATCGTGACGAAAATATCAGCGGTGGCAGCGTCCAGAGCGGTGCGCTTGTCTTTTATGGGCCGGATGCAGATATCGAACGCGTCCTCAAAGTAGGTGGCGTGTGTGGCGCAATTGCCAAATATGGGTCGACGGTTGCCCAGGCATACGGCATCCCGGCCTTCCCCGTCGGGCAACCCGGGCATGCAGCCGCGTTCATCAGTAATGCGCCCGGTGCGTGGGTGATGCACAACGACATATATGGCATGGGGGCTTCGTTCTATCACGACGGGACGATGACCCCGCTCATGTCCGAGACGAGTGAGCCCTTCCTCGATCCAGATTATGGGTTGGGAGCACGAAATTTTTCTCCAGCATATGTCTTGTTGCACGACGTTCTGAGTGGGCCACGTGCCGCGACGTTTGCCCGTTCTGAATGGCTCCGTTGGGCAGCCCGTGGAGTAACCAGCGCGCCGATTCGTCAGCGGCTCCTCGCCTTGGCCGTTGCGGTCGAACCGATGAACGTGTTGGCATGGCGTGACCGTATCGTCGCGGCCAACACACATCCGCACACCACCACTGCGCAATGGCAAAGCATGTTTACCAGCATAGCAACAGCGTTTGCAGGTCAACCACGGGTGCTGAGCGAGTTGGCAGCGCGAATTGAGCCCAAGCTCATCGAGGAGACAACGACGGATGCTGCAAAAGCTGCCTACGTTCGAGCCTTGTATCGACGCTACGACGCCATACCCACGACGAGCCAACACGCTGCGATGCGTGATGTCATTTTGGCTGCCTTACCAGAATGGATGC
>CAIPUQ010000051.1 GCA_903868295.1 uncultured Roseiflexaceae bacterium | reverse complement strand
CACCATCGACCAAGAGTTCAAAGCCAAGCGGCCGCCCGTCGCGACTGCGGAACCCGTCCTCGCCCACGATATACCCCAATGTGTCCAACCCCTGCGCCGCGCGTTCTTTGCTGGGAATGTACCACACAGCATCGGGGTTGTACGCCCACCAGCCGGGGAGAATAGGCGTGTCTATCCGCGTCGCACGATCGGCCAACAAGCGACGAATCATATCTTCGCGATCGATAGCTTGGGCGATTTGGCGGCGGAAGATAACGTCGTCGAATGGTGCGTTCCGTAGGTTAAACGACAACACGGTGTACGAGTCGATGTTTGCCGCCCGGCGCACCACGCCGCGTGGTGTTTGATACGCACCTAACGCACCAGTCCCGACAAATGCCAACCCGCTGACTTCGCCGCGGGTCAACGCCGCAAACGCGAGTGACTCGTCTTGGTAGAAGCGCAGGGTGATCGTGTCGATTAATGGCCGATCCAAGTAGTAGTCGCGATTCGACGCCAAGGCGATTGCATCGGCATTGATATCAGTGATTCGATATGGACCAGTGCCCACTGGCTTTTGACTAAATGCTGAATTGGCCCACTGCTCGGGAGGAGTATCTGCCAACAAATGTGCCGGCACAATCGGTACCGCCGCGTATTTGAGGAACGGCGCAAACGGCGCCTGCAGTTTGCACCGAATGCTCATATCGCCGGCACGTTCGACCAACACCGTACGCCAAACGGTCGCCAAGCTGGGCGATCCCGTAAATGCTGGCCCCTGCACCGAGCGCAAGGTGAACAACACATCCTCGACCCCAAAAGGCTCGCCGTCATGCCATTTGACATCTGGCCGCAGTGTGAAGGTATAGACCATCCCACTGGGGTCGATTTCCCATTTTTCGGCTAGGGCAGGCTCGAAGCTGCCATCCAACCCAACCCGTACCAACCCGTCGAAAATCACGGCATGCACGTCGGCAGCCGCCAAATCCGTCGTTGTGTCGCTCACCAATGGGTTGAGTGTCGTTGGAATACCGGGAATGCCCTCAATGAACGCACCGCCCTCGATGGGGCGCGACACCGCCGCGCGTGTCACCGCGACATACGCCATGAGCCCGAGCACAAGCATCGAGCTAATCACCGTGATGACAATTTGCAGTCGGATGCGCCGTGACATCGCTTAGCCTACCAAAGCATCAGACCAGCGGCTGGTGTCACCGTGGTCCCAAAGATGGGCAGACTGGCAATCACTGCAACAATCAAAAACAATACGCCGAGCACAATGGTCAATTGGAAAATCGTTTTCTCCAACCCACGCTTGGTCTTGTAAATGGACGATGCATCATTCGACTGCAATCCCGCGTTACGACCCTGCAAAACGACCAAAAACGTCAATGCCGAACCCAATGCAATCAATGCGATGGAAAGTGCCAGTTCCATGTAAAAGTACCTTCTGTCTATACGTCGACACACAATCAAATATACGATAGAGTATAGCATACCAAGGCGCTGTCTGCCATCAGGTCAGTCATCGCATCAGCACGCCAGAATTCCTCTCCAATGACACGTCGATTTGCTACCAGAGGATCTCACTATGCCGTCGCGACCCATCGCCAATGCCCCATGCTCGTGGGGCACACTCGAATTCGCAGATCTCAGCGGTACCCGCATCGAATTCACCCAAATGCTCGATGAACTGGTTGCAACCGGATACACGGGCACCGAACTCGGTGATTGGGGCTTCATGCCGACCGAGCCCTCCGCCCTCGCAGCCGAACTCCAGCGCCGCAATCTGACCCTCATCGGCGCATTCGTCCCCGTCGACCTGCGTGGCGATGCCGCCACGGTTGCACCAGCCATCGAACACGCCTGCCGCACGGGGACACTCCTCGCTGCTGCCGCCCACATCATCGGACAAGCGCATCGCCCCCTGGTCATCTTGGCCGACACCAACGGCACCGACCCCATCCGCACCGCCAATGCGGGTCGCATCACCGGTCGTACCCCGTCTGGTGTCATCGTCAACGCAGCCAAGGTTGCCAGTCAGGCTGCCCGCGCTATCCACGCAGCCAGCGGCCTGCAGAGTGCGTTCCACCATCACTGCGCAGGCATCATCGAGACGCCAGACGAAGTGCAACGGTTTCTCCATCACCTCGACACCGACCTGCTCGGGCTTGTCTTCGATACCGGCCACATGCTGTATGGCTCGGGCAACAATGATACCGACATCGTCGCGCTCCTCCACACCTTCGCACCACACATCCGTCTCGTCCACTTCAAAGACTGTCACCCCCGCGTCGCCGACACCATGCGCAGT
>CAIPUQ010000050.1 GCA_903868295.1 uncultured Roseiflexaceae bacterium | reverse complement strand
GTGATGGGCAATTCGGGCCATGCGGCGACGGCAATCACGCCTTGCGGGCTACTGGTGTCGCTGGCGGCCTTGATGGCGATACTGGATGCCTCATAGGTGTGGGCGATGCCATACAGGCGTGCCAGGAGCGCCTGGCCAGCCGGCGTGGTGTCCAGGTGGGTCGGGTCAAAAAGAACGTAGTCGGGGATGACGTCGGCGTCGAGCAGGTCGTTGACCAAGCGGACGCCTTCGAGCATAAAAACCCGCTCACTCCGTCGCGACGAACGATCGTCGCGGAGTGAGCGGATGTGACGCACATACGAATTACTCGTACTGGTGATCACGATTTGGCGGAAATCGCTTGCTCTGTAATTGCGCGGAAGGCGGCCATGTCGTGCACGGCCAAATCTGCCAGCATCTTGCGGTCGACGACAATGCCTGCGTTCTTCATCGCGTTGACCAAACGGCTGTATGAGATACCGCACAAGCGGGCTGCAGCGTTGATACGGATAATCCACAAGCGACGGAAGTCACGCTTCCGGGCGCGACGGTCACGGAATGCGTATGACAACGCCTTCATGACGGTCTGTTTTGCTACTGCGTAGCGTCGGCTGCGGCTACCCTGGTAACCACTGGCCTGCTGAAGCAGCTTCTTGTGGCGCTTGCGCGCCATCATTCCACGTTTTACGCGTACCATTATGCTTCCTACCTTTTGCTCTACACGATGTTCGAATCAATGGAGTATCGGTGCCGTCCGGTATTATCGGGCGTGCTTCTTGCGGTAGGGCAACCCGCGCAAGACACGATCTTCGGTCGACTTATGCACTTCTTGCATTTTGTCGAGACTCTGCAACAACCGCGTGGATTTGCGGCGACGGAAGTGGCCACGTTGTCCCATGGCGCTCACGAGCTTGCCCGATCCCGTAAAGGTGAAGCGCTTGGCTGTCCCTTTGTGGGTCTTCATCTTTGGCATGACTATTCCTCTTCTTCTACTGTTTTGACAGTCACCGGGTCGGCGGGAATTTGTTGGGTAGCCGGCTTCGGTGTTGGACTGACGGGCTTGGCTCCTTGCGCACGTGCTTTGGCATTGGGAGCTAAGAGCAGTGATAATACACGCCCTTCCATCAGTGGCTTTTGCTCGACGACAGAGATGTCGCGCAAATCTTCTGCCATACCTTCGAGCATTTGTATGCCGATGTCTGGATGGAAAATCTCTCGGCCGCGGAAGCGGAGGGTGAACTTGACCTTGTCACCAGCCAACAGGAACTTTCGGGCCTGTTTGGCCTTCGTGTCGATGTCGTGGTCGTCTGTCTTGGGTTTGAGACGGACTTCCTTCAGCTGTACTTGCTTCTGGTGCTTTCGGGCTTCACTCTCTTTTTTGGACTGTTCATACCGAAATTTGCCGTAGTCCATGATCCGACACACTGGTGGGACGGCATTCGGAGCGACTTCGACCAGGTCGAAACCACGCTCCTCGGCCATCTGAATAGCGTCACGGGCTTGGACGATGCCGACTTGGTTGCCCTCTTCGTCAATCAGTCGCACTTCGCGCGCACGTATGCGGTTATTGAATCGTAATCGATCCGTTATGACAGCACCTCTTCTGGATTCCCATTGCAGACAAAAACACACAATTGCCTTGGGTAAGGCAACACGTCCTAGGAGTATAGCATTGTGCGTTGGGTTCGTCAACCGTGTAGCAAACCGTCATCTGTGCCATCAGGTATACTCTGTCCATACGTCTGTCTGGAGGTAAAACCGTGCGTCAAGGGACAATCGTTGCCGTAGGTGATTTGGTTTGGGATGTGCTCGTGCAGCCCGATACGTTGCTCTTGCCCGGTGGTGATACGACCGGCAAAATCGCCGTCCAACCCGGTGGCTCTGCCGCCAATGTGGCAGCCTGGATTGCCCGTCTAGGAGGACCAGCTGGGTTCGTGGGGAGTGTAGGCAATGATCCGTTTGGCGATATGATTGTCGCCGACCTCGAACGCGAGGGAGTGGAGTGCGCCATCGCACGGTCGGACAGTCACAACACCGGCGTCATAGCCGTGATGATTGACCGCGGCGGTCAGCGCAGCATGATTACCAATCAGGGGGCGGATTTTTGTCTGCTGCCGAGCGATTTGCCGACTGCCATGCTGACCGATGCGGCACACGTGCACATCACGGCGTGGTCGTTGTTCAGCGACCCGCCGCGGGCTGCGGCGTTGGCTGCTGCGCAAATGGCCAAAGCAGCGGGGGCGACGGTGTCGTTCGACCCGGCGTCATATCAGATGATCCGTGAACTGGGGCATGACCGCTTCGATGCAACGATTGCCGCGTTGCCGGTGGATATTATCTTCCCCAATCGCGACGAGGGGATGATTTTGACGGGTGAAAAAGAACCGATCCGGATTGCCGCTGCGTTGCGTCGACGGTTCGCCGATGCCATTGTCGTGCTCAAGCTGGACAAAGACGGGTGCTACGTGAGCGGTCCGACGTACCAGGGGTTCCATGCGTCACGGGCGGTAGACATGGTCGATGCGACCGGTGCTGGTGATTCGTTCAATGCAGGCTTTTTGGCGCGGTATCTGCGCGACGGCGATTTGGCTGCAGCGGCGGAACTGGCCAATGCGTGTGGGAGTTGGGTGGTCACCCGCTTCGGGGCACGCCCGCCGGTAGATGAAGACTTCCGCCTGCGCAGTGCCGGGTTGATCTAGCACACGACGGGTATGGGTACAAAAACCCCGGCGATGCACCTGCAGCGCCGGGGTTGTGTGTCTGGAGAGTGGGTTGTGCTACTCGTAGCTATAACGGTCTGAGGCACTGAGGATGGTCCCCAGCTTCTGCAAACCAAGGCGCACGCGCGTCTTGATGGTGCCCAGCGGGCGAGACAGTTGATCGGCTATTTCTTGGTGCGACAAGCCACCGAAGTAGGCCAGTTCAATGCATTCGCGCTGTGCAACCGGCAAGACCGCAATTGCGTCTTTGATGACGCGGCGTTGTTCGTTGGCCAGCGCAGTCGCTGGCACATCGACGTGTTCGTCGACGAGCTGTTGGATGACTGGATGCGTCTCGTCGTCATAGACAGGATTAGGGCGTACCTTCATGCGGCGCATCTCGTCGATGCACAGGTTGTGCGCTATCCCAAAAATCCACTGCGCCACACGACCGCGTTCGCGCTCGAAGCTACTGCTCCGTCGCCAGACGCGCCAAAAAACCTCTTGGACGACTTCTTCGCTTTGCTCACGCTGTTTGAGGATGCGGAAGGCCATCCGGTAGACAACGGTCGCATAGCGGTCATAGAGCACCTCGAGCGCCTGTGCGTCGCCGGCACCGACCCGTTGGATCAGATGCTGGTCGTCGACATCGGTCGCCGAAATGCTGTTAACCGGTGTGATTGGTGCCGGTATTGGTGTACTGATGGGTTGGGTTATTTCGTGTACCGTCATCGCGACGTGCTCCTCGGTGCAATTGCACGTCCATAGTATATGAGATTTTTCACGGCTTGTCAACATTTTGCCCAGCATTTGCAAATGCTCAGCAATACCTCACGAATACCTCCACAGTGGGTTGGCATTGATTGTAGTGCGTAATCTGTACTTTGGCAAATCAATGCAACGCATCCATGTTGCACAGGTTTGCAGCATGGATGCACAGGTTTTGTCGTATGGCGGGTGGGGGGGGATTAGGCAGATTCAAGGATGATGGATTCGTGGCCCACTTTGGTGCGGAGGACATCCGACAAACTGATGGGATCACGCACCGCGCCGCGCATGCGCAGGATGACATTGCGTTCGTCGACAGGCAGGTGGATCATCAGGGTCGCCGCGTTGGCGGATGGACTGGTGCGGTAGTCTTCGGTAATGGCGTAGATTTCTTGCATGAGTTGGACGGCACTCTCGGTGTCGTCAAAGTAGGGGAAGTAGAGGCGGATGACCTGCAAGGGTTCGTCCGAGACGTGCTCGACTGGGGCAGGTGGCGGGGTCGGTTTGGATTGAGCGCCGTTGCGGGCGCCGGTGCGAATGACGTCGCCGGAGTTGGATTTGGGCGGGTATTTGCGCTCGGGTGGGTTACTCATTGCGGCTCCTGTCGAGGGTGTGGCGACGGGCGGACGGGTCGGTTCGGGGCGTGGCGTCGGGCTATACGATGGTGCAGGTGTCGCTACCGGAGCGGTGCTCTGGGATTCGGTAGGGGGCGTCGTGGCGGCGGGCTCGTGGTGTTCGACGAAGGCCAGTGCTTCGACCTTGTCGACCATGAGTTGCATGCCTTCGTTGCGGCGGTCGAGTTTGCCGATGATCCGTACGACGGCGTCGTCACGCAACAGGGCACGATGCTTTTCGAAGGCCTTGGGGAAGACGACGAATTCGATGGCTGCTTCGCGGTCTTCGAAGGTGCCGACGAACATGGTATCGCCCTTTTTGGTCTGCATGGTCTTGGTGGCCGAGAGCATGCCCGCAAAAATGAGCGGTTGGCCGACGTGGTCGTCGCTGATGGTGCCGAGTGATGTGACGTCACTCAAGTCGACGTCGCGCAGGGCTTGGACGACGGGGTGGTCAGAGCTGTACATGCCG
>CAIPUQ010000049.1 GCA_903868295.1 uncultured Roseiflexaceae bacterium | reverse complement strand
TGGATGCACCCATACTGCATCGTATGGTGACGTGGGTAAGCCGGGGATGTATTGTCAATACGGTGCGTCTACTGATTTTCGTGCGCGGAGTAGACTGGCGTGTGGTGTATTCTGCTCCACTTCCCCCAGCGGGCACGCCACTCTTATTTGTGAGCAACCACATCGAATGGCACGATGCACCACTGATTGGGTGGGCAATTCCGAGCTCCTTTCATTTGTGGTGGTTTGCGAAAGCCGAGCTGTTGGCACACTGGATGGGTTGGTGGTTTCGGATGTTACCCATGATCCCTGTCCAACGCGGCATAGGCGATGCAATGGCACTACACGCAGCAGTGGAGTGTGTACGGGCAGGGAATCCGATGGTGATTTTTCCCGAAGGGACCTGGGACGACGGCCGTTTGTTACGTGCAAAAACTGGAGCAGTCCGCATCGCCCTCGAGAGCGGTGCACTGATTGTTCCGATTGGCGTTACTGGTCGAATGCAACCGCTCTGGTTCCGACGCCGCAATATCACCTTCGGTACGCCGTTTCGACTCGACGAATTACCCTCATACCAGCATTCCAATGACACACATGATCAGTCGTTAACAGACCTCACGACCGATTTGATGCATCGCATTGCGACACTGCTCCCGGCAGAGTATCACGGATATTATGCGCGTCCCCACATCTCCGCAACCGAATAATAGGAGCAGTATATGTTTGCTTATCGACATTTCGCCGTTATTCATTGGTTGAGTGCACAGCTGCGTCGTTGGGGGATATTTAACTGGACGGTGCGTGGGGTCGAAACGTTGCCCGCAGCGGGGACGCCGTTTGTATTGGTCGTCAACCACATCAAATGGAGCGATATTTGGTTGGTAGCAGCCACCATCCCACTCACCCACATCCCCCATTGGCTGGCCAAAGCGGAGTTGTTTGGCCCACTGACGCGCTGGTGGTTCGAGGGCATGCAAGCAATCCCAGTCCGGCGCGGCCAAAACGATGTGTCGGCAATCGAAATGGCAGTCGATACGCTCAAAGCGGGCAATATCATGATCGTGTTCCCAGAAGGGACACGGAGCGGCACAGGCCAGCTCAAAAAAGGCCGCGGCGGTGCAATGCGCATGGCATTGCGTGCGGGGGTCGCGATGGTACCAGTTGCTATCACAGGGGTCGAGGGGGGGTTACGTGCACCGGCGAGTATCACCTATGGGCCTGCGTGGACTCCGCGTGCCGTCAGTGGAGTCGATACGATTGACCCCGAAGAAATGACTGCGTTGACCGACGACATGATGCGCCATATCGCGGCATTGTTGCCGCCTGAGTATCACGGATACTACGCGGATGATCCTACGCCTCGTCACCCATGAGCTTGTCGACAAGCCAGACGGCCAGTCGCGCAGCGACGAGGGCCAGTACGGTGCTTATGACTTGGTGGAGGATTTTTCGTTGGCTCTTCGTATCCATGGTGCCGTCGCTTCTATACGATCCAAAATTGTTGCAACCGATTGAACCACTGCGCTGCTTGCTACCGCTGGGAGGTGAATGGTTGTCTCAGCATCGATGGATTTGACGCGTTGTGAACGTAACCACATCACAGCCGAGACACTCAACGCGATACCCAGCATGAATCCTCGTGGAAACATAGACACCTCACCTGTGCGAAGTCCCGACGTCATTTTACCACTGTCCACATGCGACAGTCATATACGGAGGCACAATGCCAACAGCATACGCAGCAATCGCAACGCCGCTCGACGCCAATGGTGCGTTTGACCCACAGGCCATGACACGACTTCTGGAGACACTGTATAGCAATGGTGTCGATGGAGTGGTACCGTGCGGGACAACCGGTGAAGGTCCATCCTTCAGCGTCAGTCAACGCCTTGCAATTATTGAGCATTGTGTCGCACATCGATCCGGACATGGGGTCATCGCAGGGACGGGTTGTCAATCCCTCACTGACACCATTACCTTGTCCGCAGCCGCGATTGCTGCAGGTGTCGATGCGTGTCTGGTGTTGCCGCCGTTCTTCTACAAACAATCTGGTGAACTCGGTGTCCTCGGGTGGTATCGAGCACTGTGTGATGCGTTACCGGTCGGCAGCAAACTCATTTTGTACCATATTCCACCGATGACGGGGGTACCCATCACACCGAC
>CAIPUQ010000048.1 GCA_903868295.1 uncultured Roseiflexaceae bacterium | reverse complement strand
TACTATGTCATCACCGGGCAGTGGTCGTGGGACGCGGTGCTCATCAGTATCCCGCAGACGTTGGCGGCCACGACGGTGCTCTTTGGCAAGCACATCGACAAAAGTGGGGCAGATCGCGCCAGCAAAATCTACACGCTTCCCGTCATCCTCGGGCCACGGCTTGCCAAAGCGGTCGCGGTGGCGTTGATCGTGGGGCAGTATCTGGTCGTCGGTTGGTTGATTGCCCGTGGCACGGTAACGCCGGTGCTGGGGGTCGTGATTTTGGCAGGGGCAGCGGGATGGGCTGCCATCAAGGTGTTTCGCACCGAACGGCCCGAGGCACCGCCGGCAGATTACCCAGCCGATGTCTGGCCGCTGTGGTATGCGCCGTATGCGTTCGTACACACACGTCTGTTCGGGTTGCTCTTTTTTGGAGGATTAATCGTCGATGCGCTGTGGGCACAGTTCCGCTAGGGGACTGTGGACAGCGCATCGCAGGGGGCCCGACGCCGTGCGGCGTCGGGTTTTCTATTTGACCAAACGGATGTATGCAGCGGTCAGTTGGGTATCTTTGCTCGCGCGTAACTCGTCGGCACTGAGGGCAGCAGCCAGTTTGGGGCTGAGGGTGTCAGACAAATTGCCCAACACAATAATCTCGTCGGGTTTGATGCCCACGCCACGAACCACATCGCCGCTCGGCGTCAACCACTGTGTGGTCCCCAGGCGGATCTGGGCGCCGGCGTCGAGGTCAAAGGGGCGCAACACCGTCGCCGTACCGAAGGTCGGCTCACCGATGAGGTAGGCCCGTTTGGCGTATTGCAATGCAGCCGAGAGGATTTCGGCGGCGCTTGCGCTATTGCTGTTGATGAGCACCACCATGGGCAAATCGGGTACCAATGGGGTGTCGTCGGTGTTGTACGGGGTACGCGTCTTGTCGCGCGTCTCTTCGATCAAGACGGTGCTGTCGGTCGGCAAAAACTGCCCTGCGACGCTCATCAGCTGGTCGACATAGCCGCCCGGATTGTTGCGCAAGTCCAGGATAATCGCTGTTGCGCCGCCTGCTTGGGCTGCCCGCACCGCAGTGCGCATGTCGTCGTTGGCCTGTGCCGAAAACTGGTTGAGGTGGATGTGTGCCACGTTGCCGGGCAACATGCTCCAGGTCACACTGGGGATGTCGATGCTCTGTCGGACAATCGAGATGGTCTCGGTCTCACCGCTTTCGTGCAGGATCTCGAGCACCACCGTCGTGCCACTCGGGCCTCGCACTTTGGACTGCAATTCACTGATGGTGGCGCTCTTCATATCGACGCCGTCGACCGTCATGATGCGGTCGCCCGGCAACACGCCGGCTTTCTCGGCGGGTGCACCCTCGATGGGGGCAGCGATAATGACGTAGCCTTCGCGCTCACTGAGATAGGCGCCGATGCCTTCGAAGGTACCGTCCAGCGCTTCGCGCTCTTGGGCGGCGTCTTTGGGTGACATGTAGCGGCTATGCCCTTTGTCGCCGAGGCTGTCGACGAGCCCGGTAATTGCACCATCGACGAGGGCGTCGGAGTCTGCTGCGTCAGGGTCGACATAGTTTTCTTTGATGAGATCCCAGGCGGCATACAGTCGATTGAGCTTTTGGCAATCTTCTGCAGCCAATGGACACGACGTAGACAAACTCGTCGCAGCATAATAGCCAATGGCCAGCATAGCCACGCTCGATACCGCCAACAGCGGCATCACAAACCAGAGCGGGATGCGGAAAGTGAACAACGAACGCATGGAGCGGTACTCCCTCTCAGATTATCAACAATGCAACGATTGTACCAAGGGTGGATGAGCAGTGTATAAGTGCCTCCTGCGACGGAGTGCACAAGAATCCGCACGACTGCGCCAGAGCCGCGGTGTATGATGAGGGCAACGATTTGCCCAATAGGATTGTGTATGACGACGTTTGATTTTCTGCGGATGCCGTCGCCCGTCGGCGAACTGCTC
>CAIPUQ010000047.1 GCA_903868295.1 uncultured Roseiflexaceae bacterium | reverse complement strand
CTGACATCACCATGCGCTACTGGCACAACACCCGGCTCGAATCGACGTGGCTGGTCGGCGACCCGCTCCTCTTTGTGCGCAACGGCGACGTCACCGACCGCAACACCATCCTCGAGGTCGTCAAACCCCAACGCCTCCGCTATACATTCAAACCCGTGTTTGGCGATTTTGCCAGCGAAGCCCCGTCGCGCGTCTGCATCATGCTCGACCACGACAACGGCGTCACCCGGCTGACCCTACACCACGACCAGTTCGCGCCCGACAGCGCGGTCCTCCGCGCCTGCCGTATTGGCTGGCCGACGCTCCTGAGCAGCCTCAAATCACTGCTCGAATGCGGTACACCCCTCCCCCAGGCAACCTTCCCGCCCGACGCATAGTCACGGAGCGCATATGACATCCACACACGCAGTCTTTTTCGTCGACCTCCAACAAAACCAAATCGACCCCAAATGGGGCATTCCCCAGCCCGACGCCTTCATGGCCACGATGACCACTGCCCTCGCCGATGCCCGGGCCCACGGTGATCTCGTCGTACACATCCAACACGACGGCCCCGCCGACGAGCCCGATGCACCTTTTACCTTTATGTGGGAGCTCATCCTGACGCCCTTGCCCAGTGAGCGCGTCTTCCGCAAAACCGTTTTCAGTGCCTTCACCGAAAACCCCGAGTTGCTGACCCACCTCCACACCCACCAGATCCGTGACGTCACGATGATCGGCGTCCAATCCGAATACTGCATCCAGGCCAACGCCCGCGCCGCCCATGCGCTTGGCTTCAGCGTGCATGTCCCTGCCGGGATGCACAGCACCATCAACGGCGACATCCCTGCCGCCGAGATGACCGCCACCATCCACGCCCAACTCGTCGCCGAAGGCATCAGCGAGCGCCCCTACCGCGCCTAAAGGATCATCATGCGACACAGCGAACATGCACACGCATTCTTGACCGCCGCCCGCGCTGGTGATGTGGTCGCTGCCCGTGCCCTTTGTACTGCCCCCGCCACACACCACAACCAGTATTTCGCCGCTGGTATGGATGTCCTGATCGACGCAATAGCCGCCGCATCGGTCGAACACCCCCACAGTACCTTCACCGTCAAGCGCATCGTGGCCAGTGACAATATGGTCGTGCTCCACTCGCACGTCGTGCATGCACCGGGCGAGCCCGGCTACACGGTGTTCCACATGTTCCGCTTCGAAGGCGACCTGATTGCCGAACTGTGGGATGTGGGTCAAACGATTGAAGCCGAATCACCCAACAGCGATGGTCCCTTTTAGCGTTTTCCCGACAATTTGGAAAAGGGTGCACAATCCAGGCAATTGCACAGTCACAATTTGTGCTGGCTCGCGGCTCCTGCTCCCAACAACCACTGCGCGCGTCCCCGTCCCAGTCGAACCCACCTTCAGGGCGAGGCCTATCCCTCGTCGAGGACTCTGCTGATGCCTCCTACCATCCACTCGCTGCGCGCGCCCATGGACGACGCCTGTGCCCGTCACATCACTCGTGACGGCCGCAGCGGCGAGGTCTGCATGGTCCTGGTCCGCCCCGATGGGCGCATCTGGACCGCCGCCAAAACCTATTACCCCAACCACATCAGCCGCCTCTTGACCGGCGGCATCCAGCCTGCCGAAGACCCTGCCAGCGCCCTCCTGCGCGAAATCGCCGAAGAGACCAGCCTCGTACCGACGCACACCACGCCCATCGCCCACATCGCGTACGATACGGTTGTACCGTTTGTGACCCACATCTACGTCTGCACGGTCAGTGCTACAGATCCGGTCGTCATCGACGAGGCAGAACGCATCCATCACTTCGCGGCGCTCCATCCCTCCGAACTCCTGCAGCGTGCTGCTGAACTCTGCCAATTGCCCGATGCGTACCACCCCGACATCGGTACCAGTTGGCGCGCCTGGGGCAGCTTCCGGGCGGTCAGTCACCGCGTGGTTGCCGATTGGTTCCGCACCCACGCAGCCCACTCAGACGAGGATTAACCATGCTCCCATATCGCGCCCGCGACT
>CAIPUQ010000046.1 GCA_903868295.1 uncultured Roseiflexaceae bacterium | reverse complement strand
GACGTGGGCGACGCGTTGGTCATAGCCAAACGCAACTGCCACGGCAAAGCCATTCGAGATGAGCAAAATCCCGACGATGCCGAGCCACGAAATAATGGCAATCGGCCAATACGACCATGCGGGTCCGATGATGACCAGCATACTGAAACAAAATGCCAATCCCCATAGCACGATGAGATCGACTGCATTGGCCATGACGGGGGATTCTTTGGGGTTGCAGCGGAGCACACGGTTGAACAACGGCACAAAAAACGGCGCGATGGCAATACCTGCCATGGCACCCGTCAGTGTGCGCAATTGGTTGCGCGGGGTGTACAGCGACGGCATTTCGAGGTCGACAAAGAGCGAATTGAGGCCATCGACCGCCACAATCAGGACGGGGATGAGCAGCAGAATGGTCATCCACACGGGTGGGAAGGTACGCGTGCGGATCCGTCCAAGGGCCCACATTGCCAGCAAACTAATGGTCATCGCCCCGTAGATCCCCGTGTTGCGGGCGCACAATGGTAATTGCATGCCGCCGATCATGGTGTTGTGCATCTGTGCGCAGACACCGTGCACGGTGGCGTACATGTTCCACGCGACCGTGCCGCCGGGCCAGCTCGGCAGGGGCACGGAAGGGAACAAAAAGACACCCGCCAAGAGGACAACATAGACACCGATTGCGACATATTGCAACGCAGGGCGTGGGGGGAAGGTCATGGGATGCGCTCCAATTGTAGGGCCACGGCGTCTTCGGTGAGGACACCAATCGATATTGCACTAATCATCCCCGTGCGATCAACAAACACACTGGTGGGGAGATTGCGGGCACTGTAGGCGATGCTCACATCGCCGTCGGGATCACTGATGAGGGGGAAGGTGAGCCCGAGTTCGGCAGCGAGCGGAGGCAGGAGTGCGATGTCTTGGCCTTTGTTGATCCCGATGACCACGACGTCGTCGCGACCGTGGTAGGCATTGAGCGCGGGCATTTCGGCGCGGCATGGCTCGCACCAGGTCGCCCAGAAATTGATGATGACGCGCTTGCCGCGATACGTAGCCAAGTCTGCGGTCTGGCCATCTGCAGTGGTCCAGCTGAACGCTGGTGCAGGTTGACCCACAGCCAAGATGCCGTCGTTGCCGGCAGTCAAGGTTGCGTCGACATTGATATTGCTCGGCAGGTCTGCGGGTACGACCGTTGCCGGCTTGGCGGTACAACTGCAGAGCGAAAAGACCAGAACGAGAAGCAACCGTCGCATACCACATACCCCGTTTATGAACACTGCGCTACCATAGCACAGCACTCTGAAAACTGTATGAGAAACGCCACGTACGGCAGTGTACGTGGCGCGTCGACGTGCGGAAGCAATGATTACGAAGCAGCCGTGATGCGCACGTAGTGCCGACCTTTTTGGATGACGGCGACTGGTGTCACAAGGGTGTCATAGCCAGCGACCTTTTCGCCGTTGACTTTGACGCCGCCACCATCGACGAGTCGGCGCGCTTCGCTTTTGGAGGAAGCCAGATTGCTGGCCACCAGCACGTCGAGGATCGCGGTGGGCTGACTGATGGCGTACTCGGGCATCTCGTCGGGGACCTCGCGGCGTTGGAACTGGCGTTCGAACGACTCGCGGCCGCGGATGGCAGCGTCAGCCGAAATGAACTGGGTGACGACGTGGCCGGCCAAGAGTTTTTTGATGTCCATCGGATTACCCTGGCCCGTGCTGAGGATGTGACGGAACTCGGTGATGTCGGCCATCGGCACGTCGGTGAGGACCTCGAAGTAGAGGGGCATCACGTCGTCGGCCATGGACATCACTTTGCCGAACATGTCTTCGGGCGAGAGTAGGATGTCGACGGTATTGTCGAATGACTTGCCCATCTTGCGGCCGTCGGTGCCGGGTATGAGGGGCAACAAAAAGACGTCCTGCGGTTGCAGACCCATCTGTGATTGGAGCTCACGGCCGGCCAGGTTGTTGAACTTTTGGTCGGTACCGCCGAATTCGACGTCGGCTTTGATGGCCACCGAGTCATATCCCTGGAGCATCGGGTACATCAGCTCGAGGATGGTCAACGGCGCGCCTGCCTCGTAGCGTTTGCGGAAGGTGTCGTGCGACAACATATGTGCCAGGGTGAAGCGGCCGGCCAGGTCGAGGGCGTTTTCGAGTTTGAACGTGCCGAACCACTCGGATTGCCAGCGGACCTCGGTTTTGTCGCGATCGATAACGCGGAAGAACTGCTCCATGTAGGTGAGCGCGTTTTCGCGGACTTTTTCGGCAGTCAAACGCGGCCGGGTCACGTCGCGGCCGCTGGGGTCGCCGATTTGGGCAGTCCAGTCGCCGACGATGAGCACAATGGTGTGACCGAGTTCTTGGAACTTTTTGAGTTTGCGCAGACCGACGGCGTGGCCGATGTGCATATCGGGGCGGCTCGGGTCAAAGCCCTGCTTGAGGCGGAGTTTTTTGCCGGCGTTGAGCTTGGCACGGAGTTCGGACTCGACGATGATTTCGGCGACGCCACGCGTCAAAAGCTCTTCGGGGATGATGGACATCTGCGCTCCTCTGTATCTCGGGTGCATCTGACGGGCTTGATATGGGTAGTATACCAAACGTCACTCCGCCACTCCGTGGGATTGTGCACGGATGACATCGTACTGTTCACCCGTTGCGGTGAACCCTGCCCGCGAGTAGAGTGCCAACGCCGCGTAGTTGTTGCGTTGCGTATTGAGGGTAACGCGGGCTGCACCCTGGACGAAGCCGTGTTCGAGCACGGCATTGAGCAGTTGACTGGCTATCCGGCGACCCTGGTACGCAGGCAAAACGGCGATGCGCACGAGGTGGAACGTCGTGTGATTGTCGTGCCAATTGGCGATGGCGTAGGCGACAGGCATGTTGTCGACCACCCCGATAAGGCTGAGGCCGTCGCCGCTGGTGAGTTCGCGCACATCGTGGCTGGTTTTTTGCCATTCGGGGTCGAACGCTTGGGCATCGATGCGTTGGATATCTCCGAACTCGGCCAATCCCAGCGGTGCCAGTATGGCCGGGGTTGCATGGGGGAGCGCCTGGTAGTGGTGCGTCTCGAGCGCGATGATGGTGTTGTGGGCGACAAATCCCACCCCGCGCAAGATGTCGCTCAACCAGTTGTCGTAGTGATCACTGCTATAAAACAACGCCCGACACGGCGCGTGATAGATGAGCGTCGACGCCAACAGCCCGATCAACTCGGTATGATAGGCAATCGAAATCCCATCGAGTGCACAGGCCCGTACCCACGCCGTCTGATTGGCGGCCGGGGTTGCCAGCAAGAGCGCAACCGGACGTTCACCATGCCAGGCGACGCTGATGTGGTATTGATCGAGGGGCAACGACAACGTGGTCAACCCAAACTGGATGAGGCGAAAACGCGAGCGCCGCACGAATTCGATCAGCGCACCGTGCTGTGCGACAGCTGCATAGGTGATGGTCAGTTGATCGATGTGCGGGCTAAACATCAGTCGGTACGCACCGGGCTGACACGGCGCAGCAGGTCATGAGAGCGGAAGAAAAAGTACAACAGCAGCGCGGTGATCGTGCCTACTCCGGCAAAGACCAGCCATGGAGCAGCGGGGTATTGGATTGCTTGACCCCAGCCGTAGAGGGTGCCGCCGCTGAAGCTGCCCATCCCACCGCCCAGCGCGATTGCCAATCCGGCGACGCCGAAGTATGACCCCAGCGCCGAGTTGTCGGCGAGATTGGCTGCGACTGTTTGTTGACTCGGCGACGCAAATAATCCTCCCAACGAATACATCGCTACACACCCCAATAAAAACCAAATACTGTCTGCAGCGCCGATGAGCCCCAAACTCGTCGTCAGCAGGCCAATACCGAGCAGCAGCGTGACGGCCGGCGCAAATCGTTTGTCGGCGAAACGCATCAGCGGATACTGCAGCCCGATGCTCATGACCGCATTGACGCTGTACACCCAACTCACCGCACTGTCGGTGCCGGCGAGGGCGACTGCCCGGAGCGGGATGGCGAGGGTAATCTGCGTCCAAAGGAACCAGTACCCCAGCAGCAATGTGTTGTAGAGCATGAAGCGCTTGTC
>CAIPUQ010000045.1 GCA_903868295.1 uncultured Roseiflexaceae bacterium | reverse complement strand
TGTTGCGACCCATGTTCCCCGCCGATTTGGCTGCCGGCAAAGAATGGCAGTTCCTCTTCATTACCCAGTACTTCGGCGGTCCGACACGCTATATCGATCAACGCGGACATCCGCGCTTGCGCATGCGCCATGCTCCGTTTGTCATCGGCCAAGCCGAATCCGATGCATGGTTGCAGTGCATGCTCAGCGCCATGGATGACGTCGGGTTCGCCCCGGAAATCGACGAAGCGATGCGCACCTATTTTGCCTCGACAGCCCGCTTCATGATCAACAGCGACACCGACAGTCACCGCATTTCACTCGGGTCCAACCCCACGTAGGAACGACAGGCACAGAAAACCGGGGTGCGTGTGCACCCCGGCTCGATCAGCACTGTGGCGCGCAGAGCGCACCGCAGTGTTTCGTTATTTCATGTTGGCGATGACAGCGTCGGCGAATTCCGACGTCTTGACTTCTTTGGCGCCGGTCATCAAGCGAGCAAAGTCATAGGTCACGACCTTGGCGTCGATGGTGGCCTCGATGGCGCTGATAATCATGTCAGCTGCCTCGTGCCAGCCGAGGTGGCGGAGCATCATATCACCGCTGAGGACGACGCTACACGGGTTGACCTTGTCGAGGTTGGCGTACTTGGGTGCGGTGCCGTGCGTCGCCTCGAAGATGGCATGCCCACTGACGTAGTTGATGTTGCCGCCGGGGGCAATCCCGATACCGCCGACTTGGGCAGCCAGTGCATCAGACAGGTAATCGCCGTTGAGGTTCAACGTGGCAATCACGTCGAAGTCTTCGGGGCGGGTCAACACTTGCTGCAGCGTGATGTCGGCGATTGCGTCCTTGACCAGGAGCTTGCCGCTTGCCAATGCCGCTTTTTGCTCAGCATTTGCGTCGGCTTCGCCTTTGGCGGCCTTGGTGCGCTCCCATTGTGCCCACGTGTAGACTTTGTCACCGAATTCGCGCTCGGCCAGGGCGTAGCCCCAATCCAAGAACCCACCTTCGGTGAACTTCATGATGTTGCCCTTGTGGACCAACGTCACATTGCGGCGCTTGTGGAGCAACGCAAATTCGATTGCCGAGCGAATCAAGCGCTCCGAACCGGTGCGGCTGACCGGCTTGATGCCGATACCCACTTCGACCACGTCGTTCGAAATCCCCACCTGGTCGTTGAACTCGGCAGTCTTGGCGGATGTCCCAAAGCGAATCTTGGCGAAATCCTTGGGGAAGTTGTCACGGATGAAATCGAGGACTTTGGCAGCCTCGGGTGATCCACCCACGTACTCAATGCCGGCATAGATGTCTTCGGTGTTCTCGCGGAAGATCACCATGTCGACCTTTTCGGGGGTTTTGACTGGTGACGGCACGCCCGTGAACCAGCGCACGGGGCGCAAGCAGACGTACAAGTCGAGCATCTGGCGCAGAGCCACGTTGAGGCTCCGCATGCCTTTGCCGATGGGAGTGGTCAACGGGCCTTTGATACCAACCAAATAGTGATTGAAGGCTTCGACCGTGGCGTCGGGCAACCAATTGCCCGTAGAAGTGAACGCCTTTTCGCCGGCGAGGACTTCGAGCCATTCGATGCTCCGTTGGCCTTTATATGCCTTGGCAATCGCTGCATCAAAAATGCGCACACTCGCGTGCCAAATATCCGGTCCTGTACCGTCCCCGATCACAAAAGGAATGACCGGATTGTTTGGGACGTTCAGCTTGCCGTTACGAATCGAAATAGCCTCGCCCTTGGATGCACGAATTGTGTTGCTCATCTGCCTTGCCTCATTCAAAAAGTGCCGATTAGCACACTACGCCACACGGCGTAGCCTGCGCGTTTCGCGACAGTATAGCACAGCATCCCCACCACGTATGCACGTCCCGTGATTGCACAGGTTGTGGTACCATATGAACATGTTTTGCACACCTTCAGGGCAGGGCGTAACTCCCTACCGGCGGTAAGTCTGCTTCAGACAAGCCCGCGAGCAACCCACGTTGCACGATCTGGTGAGATTCCAGAGCCGACGGTACAGTCCGGATGAAAGAAGGTGTGTGCTGATGAATTACTTTGTGTTGCTGTGCACGCCATAGCAACACGAGTGTGCGTCTGCACCACTGCCCTGCACCTGTATGAGCAGTGATTTTTTATGACGCAACACCAGTACAATCAGTCTGCATATCTTCGTTCCATTGCCTGCGCAGCCTCGGTGTGTGGCCGTACAAGCCCCAATCCTGCTGTGGGAGCAGTCGTTGTCCGAGACAACGCCATCATCGCCTGGGGGGCCACACAACCGCCCGGCGGGAACCACGCCGAACGACAGGCGTTGGTGCAGGCTGGGCCTGCGGCACAGGGTGCCGACCTCTATGTGACCCTCGAACCATGTACATTCCACGGGCGCACCCCGCCATGCACCGACGCAATTATTGCGGCGGGCATCGCCCGGGTGTTTTTTGTGATGCGTGACCCTGATCCGCGTATGCATGGCGGTGCCGCAGAAGTCCTCAATGCCCACGGGATAGACTGCATCCAGATCCCCTCTGACGACGATGACATCCGCCTGCAACTCGCGCCTTTTTTTCTGCGTATCCAGCACCAGCGACCATGGCTGACGTGGAAGTATGCGATGAGCCTCGACGGCAAAATCGCTACCCATACCGGCATGAGTCAGTGGATCAGCACCAGCGCGAGCCGGTCTGTGGTCCATGCAATCCGCAACCGTGTCGATGCCATCATGACCGGTAGTGGGACCGTCCTCAGCGACGACCCGCTGCTGACGATACGTCTCGCCGATACCATCAGCGAGCGCCAGCCGCTGCGTGTCGTTATCGACAGTCGCGGCCAATCACCGCTTACGGCCCGGGTGTTCGATCAACGGGATGCCGCGACGATGGTTTTTTGTACACGCGATGCATCGCCCGTATGGCAGCACGAC
>CAIPUQ010000044.1 GCA_903868295.1 uncultured Roseiflexaceae bacterium | reverse complement strand
GTGCACAGCGTTCTTGGAGGCGCAACCAGATTGCGTCGGCCGATACGGCATCGAGCCCACGTGTCGGATGTTCGAGCAGAATAGCGCGCGCTGATTCGGGAATCAACGCCAACATCGCACGTTGCTGATTGCCTCCTGAGAGGAGTTGGAGCGGCATATCTGGGGTTGCTTTGATGTTGTAGTCGGCGATGAGTTGGATTGCTTTTTCGCGGGCCGTTTGTCCCGCTGCCAGCAGGTGGCGATGGAGCAACTGCACGTGTTCGACGAGGCTCATCGACGGGATGATCCCCTCGTGGAGTCGATCCGCAGGGAGAAAGACAACATCAGAGCGTGGTGCTGTTAACTGCGTATCGGCACACACTATCGACCCGCTCCGTGGGAGTTGCATACCCGCGAGATGCTGCAAAAAGAGGGTCTGCCCTGACCCCTCGAGACCAGCGAGGCCGATGATGTGACCAGCTGTAACCTCTGTGCTCAATGGGCCGAGCCGGATTTGTGTATCAAGCATGACGACGTCGGTGAGCTGCCACATCGTCCCGCGGTGTTGTGCAGGACTGCGCTGCGTGGTGCTCTGCGCGTTCCGTTCACCAAACATTGCATGCAAGATTTGTTCTTTGGGTACCGGCATCACAGCTTGTTCGCCGACTACTCTGCCTGCGCGGAGCACAGTAACCGTATCGCATAATGCTGCGACTTCATCGAGTTTGTGTGTGACAAACAGGACCGTTTTGCCTGCGCGGGCAATCGTGCGCAGCGCCCCAAAAAGGGCATCGATTTGTGCTGCGGTAATACCAGTGGTGGGCTCATCGAGGATCAACACGCGCGAGCCCGTGATGAGGAGTCTGATGATTTCTACCTGTTGGCGTTGGCCGACGGTGAGTTGATGTATATGTGCTCGTGGGTCGAGTTCGAAGCCCAGGGTCTTGTTCCAGTGGGCAAACGAATCGGCCAACAGGGCCAGACCAGGGACTTGGACACCGGCAGCAATGTTCTCGAGAATTGTAAACACGGGGATATCGAGTGGGTCTTGCCCTACCATACCAATACCAGCCTGCAGTGCCCGAATAGGCGCACCGAGGACGACCGCACCACCGTTTATGGCAATATCACCACTATCGGCGGTATACATCCCCGATAGTATTTTCATCAGCGTGCTCTTGCCAGCACCGTTCTCGCCGAGAATCCCATGGATCTGACCAGCCGCAAAATCAACCGACACGTCGTTTGTCGCAACGACAGGACCGAAGGCTTTGCGGAGATGACGAATGCTGATGTGCATTCGAACTCCTTTGTTGGGGCGCCGATTCTTCTCTATTGTAACAAAAAGACCAGGCTCCGGTATCGGAGCCTGGTCGATGCACCGCAATTACTTGCTGGCGCTTTGGCCTTCCATGCCTTCGAGCAACTGTGGCATGTACCACACCTGCTTGTCCTCTGCGACGACTCCGTCGGCCAGGTAGACCGTGCCGTCCTGCAGGTTGATAGGACCAGTCCACAGGTTCAACCCACCGGCCAGTTCGGCGATGAAGCTATCGAGCTTCGTCGCGTTTTCGGCGGTCAAGGCAGCACCCTTCACAAAACCAATGGTGCTGGTTTCGATGTTGTTGATATCGGACCAATCAGGTGATGACCAGTTCCATTCTTGCTTCCAGGTACCGCCTTTGACGTCAGCAATCAACTTCGTGTAGGTTGGGACCCAGTTGAAGTACGGGACGCCGAGACAAGCTGCTTCACCCTTGGCACATGCTTCTTTGAAGTCGTATGGCACCGCATAGACATTTTTGCCAGCGGCCTTGGCCTTGCCGGCTTCGACGATGGCTTCTGGGGTGTCGATGCCCGAGATGACCACATCGTAGCCTTCGGTGAATGCATCGTTGACGACCTTGGTTGGGTCGAGGGTAACGCCGGGGATGTTGAACCAGAAGCCGATCCAAGTAACGTTGAACTTGAGTGCGGATGCATCAGCGCCGCGAACCTTGGTCCAGCAGTGCTTGGCGCCGAGGTATGCCGAGTCGGCCAAACGGCGGGTCTCGTCGTTGATGAGTGGTCCAACGAAGGCAATCTTGCCATCGGCACTTTGCAGCGCAGCGGCACAACCGGCAATCATCTTGCCATATTCCATCCGGCCCATCTCGTTACCGAGGTTCGCAGGTGCTTTGCCCGTCACGACGTCATCACCCGAGATGTGGATGAACGTCACGTCAGGGTGAGCCTTGGCGGCTTCGCGTGTGCCATCCTTGAAGTCATCGGAATTGGTGATGACCAGCTTGGCGCCTTTGGCAACGAGCTCATCAACAACCTGTTCGACCTTGATATTTGGTCGGTCAGCTGGATTTACTTTGTCGACATAGACGAATTCACTATTTGGGGTGTTGGCTTCGACATACTTTGCAGCGTCGTAATGTGCCTGGCTCCAACCGCCATCGTTCATGGGGCCGACCAAGACCATACCAAACACGAACTTCTCGTCAGCTACGGGGGCACTGGTTGGTTCTGCCGGGGCTTCTGCGGGTTCTTCTGGGGCGACCGTTGCTTCTACGGGAGCATTCGTTGCTTCTGCTGGGGCACTAGGCTGGGCACCACAGGCGCTGATGACGAGTGACAGCATTGCCACTACCAAAATCAGAACGCGTGTCTTGAGGCCGTTGTCCATCTGCTGCTTCATGCGTCTCCTCTTACCTTCGAATGGCAGAACTTCCCAGAAAATATAAAAAGGCCGACGTGTGTCGACCTTGACCTGGGCGATCATGAGTGATGCAACAGTGCATCGTTCAAACTAATCTCAGTATAATGTGTTCTTCATCTCTGTCAAATAGAAAAATCATCTGATTTTCATAACATCACAGTGTGTTTGTCAGCTAAACGGACGGAGCGACTCGAGTAATGCATACACCGCAGGCTCGAGTATTGCGCGTTGGGTCGCGAATGTTAACCTGACGTGGCCATCGCCAGCGCTGCCAAACCCACTACCGTCTGCCAGTGCGATGCCTGCATGGTTGAGAAAAAACTCTTTCGGATTCGTAGGAAGTTGTGCATGGCGACAATCGATCCAATGTAGATAGGTCGCCTCGGGTCGATTGAACACCAGCTGCGGTGCATGCATGCGCAATAACGATGCAACGAAATCGCGATTTGTCGTATAAAACTGTTGTGCTGCCGCGAGCCATTCATCGCCGTGTTGATATGCAGCCAACGCCCCGACATACCCAAATACTTGTGGGCTTGCTACCAGTCCCTGCATTGCCTGCATATAGTGTGCCCGCAGCTCAGGATTTTGGATAATTGCGACCGCAAAGCCCAACCCAGGGATATTGAATGCCTTACTTGGGCTTATCAACGTGATGGTACGGGCAGCGATTTCGGGCGACAGCGACGCTATTGGGATGTGAACTGACCCGCTCAACACCAGCTCCGCATGGATTTCGTCAGAGCATATCAGCATGTCGTGGGCAATGCAGCTCTCGCCTATCGCACGCAGCTCTGCGCGGTTGAACGCGCGTCCAGTCGGGTTATGTGGGTTGCACAGCAAAAACAAACGCGTGTCGGGACCGACCGCTGCCTCAAAAGCAGGTTGGTCATGAGCGTGATGCGCATAGCCGTCGGCAGTCATCTCGGTACGTAATGATGCATACGTTGCTCTACGGCCTTGATTTACTGGGGCTTTGGTGATTGGCCCATAGCACGGTGCGTGCATCAGCACTGCATCACCCGGGTCACCGGCGATCTTGCAGGCGAGGTTGAATCCAGGCACAACGCCGGGCAAATAGACCAACTGATCAGGGGTAACATCCCAGTCATATAGCCGTTTCATGCGAGCACAGATGACTGATGCTATCTGCGGATACTCCCAGGTCCCACCAGGCGCGGACAAATGTCCGAGTGCTGCGGTGTAGCCAAACACCCCATGTTCGACACGCTGCGCGAGCGCATCAATGACTGCTTGCGGCGGGCGGACATCGGCTTCGGCAATCCATAATGGGGTGATATCAGCGTCGTACAGATTCCATTTGAGGCTATCGGAGTCGCGACGGGGAAGTGTCGTTTCGAATCTGTGCGGCATATATTTTCCTTTATTACCGTAGATAGTAGGTAGTATACGGCATTTTTTCGTTCAAAACGCAGCCACATCATCCGTTCGCGCACAGAGACGCGTTAGAGCGACGCGATTGCAGCACGCATCGCATCCAGCCCCTGCTCCAATAGCAATCGCGGGCACGCCAGTGTCATCCGCACAAACCCCTCTGAATCACCACCAAACGGCGTACCATCACCCAGCGCAACACCATTGCGTGCAAAAAAGTCTCGTACAGAGCACGAAAGTCTCAACTCCCGTGCGTCAATCCAGAGCAGATAGGTTGCTGCAGGAATGGTACAACGGAGCTGTGGGATGTGCTGTTGTATGTATGCCAACGCATAATCACGATTTGCAGCGTAGTACGCATTTGCCTGCACGAGCCAGTCATCACCTGACTCATAGGCAGCAAGCGTCGCCGCATAGGAAAATGCACTTGGGTGCGGAATCATCCCCGACTGCGCACGTACATAGCGTTCCCGCAACTCTGGATTCTGAATAATCGCGAAGCCAACTACCAATCCGGGAATGTTAAACGCTTTGCTCGGCGACATCAGAGTCACACACTGCTGTGCAATTGTCTCAGACAATGATGCGATGGGGATATGCACGCCACCATCGAGGCGAATGTCGCAATGAATCTCGTCTGAACAAATGACAACCTGTCGGTCCACACACGTCTGCGCCATATGGAGTAGTTCATCGCGACCAAAAACGAGGCCCGTCGGATTATGTGGCAGACACAACGTAGCAATCTTTGTCCGTTCATCGAATGCCGCTTCAAAAGCGATTGGGTCATATGCGAAATGGACATTCTGCGCGACTACGAAGCGGCGCAACGGTGCGTGTTGGGCAATCATGTCGTGCAAGGCGACATCCCGAGAAATAG
>CAIPUQ010000043.1 GCA_903868295.1 uncultured Roseiflexaceae bacterium | reverse complement strand
GGTGCCGCCCAAATCGATACCGAGCATCATAGGCCTGTACTCCGCATCTTTGCGTCGTCTTCGCAATACCTACGCCAACGGGATCCAGACGGTCATCGCCCCGGCAGCGCGATTCGCCCATAGATGGTACGGAACCAATGTCAATCGCACCGGCTGACGTGCGTCGTGCCGCCAGGGTGCATACAACGCATCGTCCGGGGTGCTCGTGCTATAGCCCTTTGCATGTAACAGAGTATGTGCACCCAACGCCACTGGTCCTGCTGCTTCGGCCCACTGCGTGCGGGGATCGATGCGGAGTGATGCAACCGGCATGCTCTGATCGACCTGTTCGATACAGTACAACAGCGGGCCACGGGCTACGGCCACACGGCCATTGTTGTTGATGACGGATGGGTGTGCCATGATGAGTCGTGGCTGCATCGGGAACACCAACACGACTTCATCACCCACTTGCCAGGCCCGGCGCAGTGCGACATACGTGTTTGGTTCGGCGTTTTGGCGCACACCGCCAACCGTCACGGTGGCACCACTCGCCCAACTCGGCACACGGGCGCGCAACGTCCATTGCCCGCCACGGGTCACCGTGATGCGTACGGTGTTGTCCCACGGGTACTCGGTGGTAACCGACACCGCTGCATCGAGCCCGCTGCCCGCCGCGTCGATGTCGCCCTGCATATATGTGTGAAGCCACAACGATTGACTATCGACGCTGGCGACGTAGCTCCCCAACTGCGCCAGCAAACGAGCGACATTCGGCGGGCAGCATGCGCAGCCAAACCATGCCGAGCGCCGGTGTGTGCCATCGTTTTCGAGCGGATTCTGGTAGAAGTACTCGTTCCCGCTGACCGATAAGCCCGGCATGACGCCGTTGTAGAGGGTCCATTCCATCAAATCGGCATATTTGGCATCGCCGGTGCCTTGCAACAAACGCCAGTTCCACATTACCGAGGCAATCGCTGCACACGTCTCGGTATACGCCGTCGGATTGGGCAACTCATAATCGTCACCAATCGCCTCACCGTGCCAGCGCGAACCGACACCACCGCTGACATACATGCGCTTTTGAGTCATGTTGTGCCATTGTGCGTCAATGGCCGCTTTGAGGGCTGGTTCGCCTGTCTCGAGCCAGAGGTCCGTCGCGCCGGCTGCCAAATAGAGCATCCGCACGGCATGCCCGACCACATCATGCAAGTCACGATAGGGTTTGTGATCTTGGTAATAGAGGTTATCGAACTTCTGATTGCCCAGTTGATTGGCACCCCGGACAGACACCATAAAGTCAGCCAACGTCAAATAGCGCTGCTCTTTGGTCACCCGATACAACTCGACGAGTGCGAGTTCTACTTCTGGATGGCCATCGGTGATGGGGCGTTTGCCGTCGCTTGCGGGGCCGAACGTTGCGTCGATATGATCGGCCATTTTGCACGCAGCATCGAGTGCCGTGCGTGCACCGCTGGTACGGTAGATGGCGATTGCCGCTTGAAAGAAATGACCTGCACAGTACATTTCGTGCAGATCGAAGTTGGTCCAGCGGTCGTCGCTTCGTTCTTTGGTGAAATAACTATTGAGGTAGCCATCTGTGCGCTGGGCGGCGACGATGTCGGCGACGACTTTGTCACGGATGACGCTCAGGCCTGGCGAATCACTGATTGCATCGTTCCAACCCACAGCTTCGAGCCATTTGTAGACGTCAGAATCATTGAAAAACAAGCCGACGAAGTCGCCCTCTTCGGCCCCTGCTGCGCGACGGAAGTTGGCTATCCGTTCGGTCTCTTCGCAATGAGCATACTGCGACGGCAACGTGACCTGTGTATTGGTGGCAATGCGTGGTGCCCAGAAGTGATCACGGATGGTCACGCCTTGCAGCGGCAAGGGACGGAGCAGGGCATGCGGGCTTGCACTCGTATCCACCACAAATGATTGACGCGACATTGCGTACCTCCCAAGCAGAATCATGCCCCTATCATAACACCGTTGTATCGTCTGCTGTGTGCATGGTTGTCGCACCTCTATGCCCAGAGACACAGTGCATGATGTGGACCCCGGCGCGCTCAGGCGACACCCACTCGTAGTGATATGGCGCATCCCAATCAGGTGCAAACCCGGTGTAGCAACTAATCGCAAAGCTCGCCGCCGCGCGCACCCAATCGACCAACGCACGTGGGTCATGACGGTCATCGCATTGGATGACGAGTCGGACTTCTGCTTCGCTGACCTTGCACGCCAATGCGACACAACCCACTCGCCAAATACTCAACCGGAGTGCTTCGGCGGCGACGTTTGCGTAGTCTTCCCCACGCGGCAGAATCCCCATCCCGTCCGTCCACTGCACCGACAATACACGACGTTGCATACCATCCTCCGCTTGCATCAGTTGTCTACAAGACATACCGTTGCAAGCGGTCGAAAAGGTACGCAGTGCTTATTGAAATCCGCCGGATGCATCGGCCACACCGCGTTCGCGGGCGATTTTCTGCTCGTAGCCGCTCGCTTTGTAGGCGGCAATGGGGTCTTCGGCAATGCCTTGTTCGCGCCGTACCTGGGCCAACAATGGCCGCACATCGGTGCGATACGCGTCACTCAACAACCGATGCGCACCCAATACATCACCACGACGCTGTGCGTCGGCTAGTGCGGCCCGCGGCACGAGGAGTGATTTTGCGTACGCTTCTTGGCAGTTCATGACCGAATAAATGACTGCCGCCAGTTTGCCCTCGATGTTATGGCACTGGTCGAGCATATATGCAACGTTTTGGGCGCAGCGTCGTGCTGGTTCGTCGCTCCCTAATGCTGCACCGGTCAATTCGTTGTAAATCAGAAACAATTCGTAGGGATTGCTACTCCCGACAATCAAATCGTCGTCGGCATACTTGCGATTGTTAAAGTGGAACCCGCCGAGGCGGTTTTCGTCCAGCAAAAACGCCACGATTTGCTCGATGTTGACTCCTTGGGCGTGATGTCCGAGGTCCACCAACACCTCTGCTTGTGGACCGAGTTTGAGCGCCCATGCGTAGGCAGTACCCCAATCGGGGATGTCGGTGCTGTAGAACGCAGGTTCAAAGAATTTGTACTCGATCAACATGCGCCCGTTTGCAGGGAGCTCTTTGTAGATTTGCTTGAGGCCCTCTTCGAAGCGGCGCTTGCGCCCACGCAAGTTGTCTTGACCGGCGTAGTTTGTACCGTCTGCAAACCACAGACTCAGCGCGTTGCTTTTGAGTTTGCCCATGATTTCGCAACACTCGAGCATGTGGTCGAGTGCTTCTTCTTGGACATTGGGGTCTGGATTACCCAACGAACCGAGGCGATACTGATCGTCTTGGAAGACGTTGGGGTTGACGGCGCCGATGGTGATGCCCTTTGATTCGGCATATTGGCACATCCCGGCGTAGTCACCGTCTTCGGGTTTGTCCCATGGGATATGCACTGCCACCGACGGAGCAATACCCGTCATCGCATGGACCATAGCAGCGTCATCGAGCTTCTCACGGGTGGTGCGGGCGGCACCAGGCCATGCAAACGCCTTAAAGCGCGTACCACTATTGGCGTATCCCCAACTCGGGGTTTCGATGTGTTGGGCTTTCAAGGCTGTTTTGATGGCATTGACGTCGAGGCCATTGGCCGTGATGTCTTCACAGAGTGCTGCATAGCCGCGAATCTCGGTCATAATTACCTCCCTATGGTGGGCGCTATCGTTAACGCCGTTGCGTTCCGTATTCACTGACCGACACAACGCTGCCCCGCAACGCAGTCAAATCGATTTGCCTCATGGTTTCTTCAGACAACACATAACAGTGATTGGTGTACCGGGCTGGCGGTGCCGCCCGGCGTTGCAAAATCGCACAGGCAAGCTCGATAACGCGCTCACCATAGCGCTCGGGGAAGCTCGCCACCGCCCCAATCATCCGGCTGCCGGGGCGCCGTAATTCACGTAGCGCATCGTTATCGGCACCTTGCCCTGCGGTTACACAGCGGGTCAATGTGCCATCCTCGGCGAATGCTGACAGCGCACCCAGCACGGCTTCGTCGTTGATGCCCAGAATAACGACCCGGTCGTTGCGGCGGATTTTTTTGATGGCGGTCCGAGTGGCAGCACACGAATCGACGCTGGTGTTGCGGCTGTCGAGACGGACGACGCGCGTATCGGGCACCGCCACCTGTTCGCGCAACCCATCGAGCTGCCCTTGCATGCGAGCTGCGGGCACCGGGCCTGATATTGGGAGCTCGAGCATAAAGATTGCATCAACGACTCCATGCCACTGGCGGCGTACGTACTGCCCCAGCAACCGGCCGGTCATCAATCCAGCCCGATAGTTATCAAACCCAAAAAATGTTGCGCCGGGGATGGGGATGTCAATTGCGATAACCGGTACATTCACTTGTCGGAGTGCCTCGACAATCATGTTGTTTGCCCGTGCGTCGGTGTTGAAAATCACTGCCAGGTCGACCTGTGCCGCAATAAATGTGTCGACATTGGCAATCGCTGTATTACCGTCACTTCGGTTGTCAGCCAACAACAAATCGACCCCTGCGGTGTTGGCAGCGGTAACCATGCCTGCACGCACTGCCGATGCAAATGGCAAGCGTTCGTCCTGATTGGCAAAGCCGACCTTCCAACGTTTGACTGGTGTGTTCTCGACATGGCGCCGGCCCCCCGCACTGCAGATGGTCATAGGGATTCCTGCGCCGGCGATACGGATAATCGTCGCACTATCAATGGCATCATCGGTGATGATACGGCTGATGCGTTCGAGTTCGATTTGCTGGTCGCGCTTGACCCATTGGGTCAGTTCGTTGCTTTCGACCATCAGGATAACTTGATCACAGACATCGAGCATGCGCTTGCGCAAGGTATCGCGCCGAACAGCAACATCACGGCCGATATCTTCGGTAGGCAACCCCGACAAAAATAAGCAGCGTGCGCGCACGCCGGTTGGCAAGAATTGATTGGCGTCTGGCCAGCCGATGCTCCGCCCATCTGCAATGACCCCTCCCATCAGTGCAACCGTGTGCGTGGTACTCGCGAGTTGGTTCACAATGGCGATACTGTCGGTATAAATCATCAGTCCACGGCGCTCGGCGAGTCTGCTCGCCAGTGCAATACCTGTCTCACCGCCTTCGATCATTATCGTGTCGTAGTCATCGATTTGGGCGTATGCACCACTCGCGACCCGGTCACTCCGGCCGGGCAAACCGTTTGTGAGTACTTGTCGCCGTTGATCGCTACAAAAGGCCCCGCCATGGGTGCGGGTTACGGCTCCCTGACTTTCGAGCATATCGAGATCACCGCGAATGGTGACTTCCGATACCGAAAAAAGTTGCGATAACGC
>CAIPUQ010000042.1 GCA_903868295.1 uncultured Roseiflexaceae bacterium | reverse complement strand
GTCTTGAATGTGACAGGCTTGACCAAACGGTACGGCCTCGGATGCCCGCGCTGTGCCGAGTCGACCGGCCCTGACCACGGTTCGAGCCAATGTCCCTTCTGTCAGACGGTACACGCGTGCGTCAATGCAGGCTTTACGCTCTATCAAGGTGAAGTGCTCGGTATCGTCGGAGAAAGTGGGAGTGGCAAGAGTACGCTCATGCAGCTCATTAATCTGACGATTAATCCGACTGCTGGCGAAATCTGGTACCGCGAACCAACCCCAGATTCTACGGCCATGAACCTCGTCACCATGGATGGCTTCACCCGTAGACATTTTCGTAATGATCGGCTCGGTATCGTCCATCAACGACCTGAACTCGGTCTCAACATGCGTTTCAGTGTGGGTGGGAACGTCGCCGAAAAATTGCTCCTCGCGAATTGGCGTCACATCGGGCGTATCCGCGAACGCATCACCGAGCTGATGATCCAAACCGAACTCCCGCCAGAACGCATCGATGATGATCCCAATACATTCAGCGGTGGCATGTTGCAGCGGGTTCAGATTGCGAAAGCCCTCTCGAGTAATCCAGGCTTATTGTTGCTCGATGAAGTGACGAGCGGGCTCGATCTCTCGGTGCAAGCACGAGTGCTCGACCTGATCCGCCGCATCCAATGGGAACAAAAGATGACCATGTTGCTCGTGTCCCATGACCTCGGGGTAATCAAGCAACTGGCCCGACGCACCATCGTCATGAAGAACGGGTTCATTGTCGAAAGTGGACTCACTGACCAGATTCTCGAAGATCCGCAGCATCCGTATACGCAGTTGCTCGTCTCGTCGGCACTGTGATGGTGACATCAATGACAACACCGATCGTGGAAGTCCGTGATCTCAACAAATCGTTCGTCTTGCATCTCATCGATGGGCGCACGATTTCGCCGGTACAATCCATGTCGTTTACGGTCTTTCCCGGTCAACATTTTTTGATTTGGGGGCGGAGCGGAGTCGGCAAAACGAGTGTCCTCAAATGCATCTATCGGACCTATATCAGCACCAGTGGTTCGATTCTGTACCATTCTGCACACCACGGGGTCATCGATATGACGACCATCCCCGAACGTGTGGTGCTCCAGCTCCGCGAGCAAGAAATCGGCTATTGTTCGCAGTTCCTCAAAGTACTCCCACGGGTTTCGGCGCTCGATATCATGACCGAGCCGTTGCGCCGTATGGGGATAGACAAAGAACAGGCACGCGAGCAGGGGGCTGCGTGGTTGACTCGGTTGCGCATTGCACCGCACCTGTGGCAGGCGAGCCCCGTGACGTTCAGTGGCGGCGAACAACAGCGCATCAACCTCGGTCGTGCGTTTATTGGCAAACCACGCCTCCTCTTGCTGGATGAACCAACGGCGAGCTTGGATTCTGGCTCGAAGCAAATCGTCCTCGACCTCATCCACGATGCTAAAGCCAACGGCACTACCGTCGTGACCGTGTCACACGACATCGACACTCTTTCGACGCTCGCTGATCAGCAGCTTGCGCTCTAGCTGGAGTCACCCATGCAATCCCTTTTGACCAATGCACATCTCATATTGCGGGATCGGTTGATTGATTCTGGATGGCTGGCAATCGACCAAGGGCGCATCTCGGGGTATGGCGAAATGCCCGTCCCCCGTGAGTATGCGTATCTGTCCCCCCAGGACCTCGGTGGCGCTTTTCTCATGCCGGGTATAGTCGATTTGCATTGCGACACCATCGAAAAGATGATTCAGCCGCGACCAGGCGTCATGCTTTCCACCGACATCGGTTTGCAGGTGACCGATCGGTTGCTCGTGTCGAGTGGCGTTACCTGCGAGTTCCATTCGTTATCGCTCGACGATGCAGAATTCGGCGTGCGCAACGACGAATTCATCCGCGAGTTCATCCAGCACATCGCCCAATCGAACGCAACGACTGTGCGCCATCTCGTGCATGCGCGCGTCGAGATAAGTTCTGTCCGGGGGACCCAATCACTCAGCCAAATTCTCGGCGAGCCGTGCGTACGCCTGGTGTCGATCATGGATCACAGCCCGGGTCAAGGGCAGTACGCGACTGACGAGGCATTTCGCTACTATGTGGCCAAAACCACTGGTCGCAACGACGCCGAAATCGACGAAATCATCGCGCACAAAAATAACCAACGGGAATTCATTGCTCAACGCATCCAGTATGTGGTCGATGTCTGTCAGCACCATCGTATCCCCGTTGCGACACATGACGACGATACGGTCGCCAAAATCACCGAATGGCAACGCCACGGCATCCAGATTAGTGAGTTCCCCACAACCATGGAGGCTGCGGTCGCAGCACATGCAGCAGGGATG
>CAIPUQ010000041.1 GCA_903868295.1 uncultured Roseiflexaceae bacterium | reverse complement strand
TTCTAAATTCCAAAAACCGCCCCAGCGCATCACCTGCGCTGGGGCGGTTTTTGTGTGGCCGGACCTAAGCAAACAACGCTTCAAAGATCGTCCACCCGATATACACCAAAGACAGTGCACTGACGAGCCCGACAATAATCCAAACAACCACGCGATGTACCGGCGAATTGGTGTATTGGCCCATCAGCTCTTTGTTGTTAACCAGCGAAACAATGGCAATCAACTCGATTGGTAACAGCAGCCCATTGATAACATAGACACCCACCAGCACATCAATCAGCGGTAGGCCCGGTATCAGTGCAACAACAGCACCCAACACAATCAAAACGGTAAAGACCCCCATAAAGATTGGTGCTTCTTGCCAGCTCCGAGACACGCCACGTTCAAACCCGAGCGATTCACTGAGCATGTAGGTTGTGGCAAGCGGCAGAATCCCTGCAGCGAGCAAAGAAGCCCCGAGCAATCCGATGCCGAACAGGATTTCTGCGTAGTCTCCTGCGATGGGGGCCAATGCCCGTGCTGCATCCTGCGCCGTGGTAATGACAATGTTCAATGGATGTAAGGTCGCTGCCGTTGCAATGATGATGCACGCAGCCACAACGCCAGCGATTATCGTCCCAACTAGAACATCTATCCGTGTATAGCGGTAATCGTTTATCGAAACGCCCTTTTCAACCACCGCAGACTGCACATAGAGTTGCATATACGGAGAAATGGTCGTACCCACCAGCGCGACGACGATTTTGATGTAATCACTCTCTTGAACAATCGTCGGTTTGAGTCCATTGATAATTTCATCACCGTTCGGGTGCACGATGACCGCCGACGCAATATACGCCAAGAACACCGCACTCAGAATCAACAAAACCTGCTCTACCCGTGAATAAGATCCACGAGTAATCAGCAACCACATCACAAAAGCCGCCACAGGCACAGCGATGTAGCGACTTATCCCAAACAGCTCTGCGGCAGCGGCAATCCCCACAAACTCCGACACGATGATGCCGGCATTTGCAAACAAAAGGGTGCACATGATGAGTGCAGTCACACGGATGGGGAAGTTTTCGCGGGCGAGATCAGCAAACCCCTTACCCGTGACCGCACCGAGGCGGGCTGACATTTCTTGGACAATGGCAACCGCTATCGTAATCAATACCATAACCCACAACAGACTGTACCCATAGGTTGCGCCTGCAGATGCATACGTTGCGATCCCGCCAGCGTCGTTCCCGGCACTGGCAGCAAGCAACCCAGGACCAATCGCCGCAATATACGGCCACCATGATTTGCGCATACCACGGACAAATTTGCGCCATGGCGAGAGAGTCTCGTTTTGTATCCGCATGACGCACCTTCTATCCGAAATTTCTCGACCCGCGCCGATGCCAAATATCTGGGAGCAATACAGCAAGCGCATCATCGACGCTGACCGCACCCACGAGCATCCCATCAGAATCAACAACCGGTACGGCAGTCAGGTTGTATTCGCCGAGCACACGGGCTGCGCTCTCTGAAGGGTCATCCACATGGATGGTAGGGACTTCCTCGAGGATGTCACGCAACGGAACGTCCGAACCCGTCACGAGGAGCTTCGGGATGCGCACAATGCCAATCAACCGTGCACCAATACCATCCATGCCCTCTTCTACATCGTTGTGTTCGACGACATAGATCTCGGTCAACGGGTCTGGCAGCTCATCGCGGGCACGCAATCCACGAATGACATCCTCCACCCGATCGTCTGGGAACGCAACCACCAAGTCCGTAGTCATACTGCGCCCTACAGAATCGCCGTCATAGGCAAGGAGCTCTTTGACGTCTTCGGCCTCTTCGGGCTCCATGCGTGCCAAAATCTGCTCTGCAACATCAGCATCGAGGTCTTCGAGGGCATCGGCTGCTGCGCTCGGCGTCATTTCTTCGAGGATGTCTGCTGCGCGCTCTTGATCCATGCCTTCGAGCAAATCTGCCATTCGTTCGTCCGAGACCTCTTCGAGTGTCTCGGCTGCTGTTTCATCATCGAGTGCGGCCACGATTTCGGCCGACTCACGGTACGACAAGGCATCAACGATGCGCGCCAAATCAACCGCACTCATATCATTTAGGCGGTTGTACGAAACTTTGAGTTGCACCGGCGCTGCAGACGCAAGGTATTGTGCATCCGCCCAACTGATAACCTGGCGTCCGACGATGTACTGGGCCGCTGCCCGCGGCGCAAGTCGGCGTACTATTGCTTGTGGACTTATGTCAACACCTACGACACAATACTCGTGCTCAATGCGGGCCATTTGAATGTCGTTGACACGCACGATCCTTCGCCCGTTGATATCAATAATCTGATGATCAAGGACGTCTTTGTTGAGCAAAACTTCACCGTCTCGACGACTAAAGCGTTGCAGGTTGAGTTGCATCGTGTTGAGGGCGATATTGGAGTGTGTAATTGCAACGATGTCTGTAGCAGGGATAAACATTGCACGACGCTGATCGCGCACAACGATACCCGAAATCGGCGGGTAACTCCGGTCATCAATACGCACAACCACATCGGATAGTATTCCGATGTCGCTCCCATCGCGCGCACGCACGAGCAGATTCATGAGTTGAGATACAAATATCATGGGATACCTCTGCCAAAACAGAAAACCCGCGTGCAGCTGCACACGGGTGTATCACCACGAGCAACGCACGCTTGTCTATGCAGTATTCATCTGGCGTGAATGATAGTCGTCGTCCATGTGACTAGTATACTAACGATGTCATCATTGTGTCAAAGGAGCACGTGTCTATGCAACACACATTCATACCAACGCAGTATTATCGGACCATTGGTACCCACCCCGTCGCACTCGCCGTCAACGATGGTGACGAGGTTGCAATGATGTGCGTCGATGCCCACGGCGTTGATGGACATGACCAGGCAGTCACCCCTGCAGGGAACCCCATGACCGGGCCTATAGCAGTGAACGGACTCGTGGCAGGAGACGTCCTCGCCGTCACCATCACAAACATGCACCCATTGCGACAGCATGGGTGGAGCTACCCCACACTCGCGGGTAATGTCGTCGATCCAGAGTACATCGGCGCTGTGCCGTATGCTCCCGGCAGCAAGCTCCCGAAAGAATACTGGGATCTCGACACCACGTCAGGAACGGTACAAAGTCGTGGCACGCATGGGATGCGTGTTACCGCTCCCTATCGCCCAATGGTAGGCTGTTTTGGTGTCGCTCCTGCGCGTGGCGAAGCTGTTTCGACCGCTACTTCAGGACCGCACGGCGGCAACATGGATGTCCGTTTCTTTGGGGTAGGGTGCACTGTCTACTTCCCAGTGTCTGTAGCGGGTGGGTTGTTTTTTGCAGGGGATGCACACTTCGTCCAAGGGTGCGGAGAAATCGGCGGTACCGGTGTCGAATCTGCGATGCGTATCGATGTCCGTCTCGCCAAAGCGCAGATGGAACGCATCACCTGGCCACGTGCCGAGGACGATGACTATCTGTATACGGTAGGCAACGCGCGTCCACTCGACCAAGCGCTCCAACATGCCACATCAGAAATGCACCGCATGTTGATTGCGTGTGGTGCCGACGGCACCAGCGCTGCAGTCATCATGAGCCAACTCATCGAGTACCATATCGGCAATGTATTTGATCCTGCGTATACCGTCGTTGCCAAGATAGCAAAGAGTGTCCTGCGTACACATGGTCTGCAGTCGACATTCCGCTAACCGAGGGCGGTACAAACAATCAGCACCATGGCTCTGCCGTGCGCCATGGTGCTTGTTCTATGTCGCATCCGTCAACTGATGAAAGCGTCGATATGCGAAAACCATCGGCACAGCAACTGCCACAAGCAACGATGTCAGCATACCACTCAACAAGATAACGGGACTCATCGGGAGCAGCGCGAGAATGATACTCACCACTCCGCTCCCAATCATCCAGCGCGATGCCAGTTGATGTGATTCGGTCCAAACAATCGGATTTGCAAGGGTCCAATAGGTTCGAATTCCGAAAAATCCGTTTGGCGGGATGCTTTGCATCATACTGCCGATGATGATGAACAGAACCCCCAGCATGCCACTCAAAGTCCGCTCGAGCACCACTGGGTACCCCAACGCAATCGCAGTCGTCACGACATGCAACGTACCCATG
>CAIPUQ010000040.1 GCA_903868295.1 uncultured Roseiflexaceae bacterium | reverse complement strand
GTATGCACTTTTGTGCCGCCCTGATGGTGGTGTCGTAGACGATTTGTTCATCTACCACATTGCACCCGAGCGCTTTCTCTTGGTTGTCAATGCGTCGAACATCGCCAAAGACTGGGCATGGATGACGCAATTCATTGGAACCAAGCGTGTAACCATGCGTGATGCATCACCTGATACAGGGCTGATTGCCTTGCAAGGTCCCTATGCAGAACAGGTCCTGACGACGATTATTGGCCGAGTGGCAGTCGACCTGGTGTTCCATGGTGTCACCACGACGCATTGGAACGGGATTGAGCTGATTGTGGCGCGTACTGGGTACACCGGCGAGGACGGATTCGAACTCTTTGTGGGCAACGCACACGCACCAGCACTCTGGCGGGCGTTGTTGGCCAGCGGGGCACAAGCATGTGGCCTTGGTGCACGCGATAGCTTGCGCTTCGAACCCTGTTTGGCACTCTATGGGCACGAACTCGACGACACCATCAACCCATACGAAGCCCGCCTGGGCTGGGCAGTCAAGCTCAACAAGGGCGACTTTGTCGGCAGCACTGCGCTCAATGACCTCAAATCAAACTACACCCGTCGCCTCGTCGCGTTTGAGGTGACCGGCAAAGGGATTGCCCGTGGCGGCTATGCGGTACACGCTCCCGACGGTCACGCAATCGGGGTCGTCACCACTGGGATGCCTTCCCCCACATTTGGCAAACCATTGGGCATTGCACTCATCGAACGGGCATACACCAGCGAAGGCGGCTCCATCGACATCATCGTGCGCGACAAACCCGTCAGCGCAGTCATCGTCAAATATCCGTTTTATCAGTCACGCTACAAAAAGTAGCCCCAGAAGGAGCATCACATGTCGTTCAAAGCGCCCAGCACCCTGCAGTACCTGTCGTCACACGAATGGATCCTCGTCACAGGCGACACGGCAACCATCGGGATTACCGACTATGCCCAAGACTCCCTCGGTGATGTGGTCTATGTCGATCTGCCTGCCGTTGGGACCGTTCTGGCAGCCGGTGCCGAGTTCGGTGTGGTCGAGTCCGTCAAGGCATCTTCTGAGCTGTATTCGCCGGCCGGCGGGTCGGTCATCGAAGTCAATGCAGCCGTCAGTGACCGCACCGAACTGGTCAACACGGACCCCTACGACAAAGGTTGGCTGATCAAAATTCGGCTCGACGGGACAACGGGTTCTCTCCTCGACGCTACAGCCTACACCGCGCTCGTTGATTCGATCAAGCACTAGGAGGAGCAGCCTGCATGTCACACTTCATCTCGATTACGGATGCAGAACGCCGTGAAATGTTGGCCTCGATTGGGGTCGACAGCGTCTCTGCCTTGTTTGCGGCTATACCCGCCGATGTGCGGTTCCCCACGCTCAATTTGAGTCGGGCGCTGTCTGAGCCGGAGGTCCGGCGTGAACTGGCATCTATGGCCAACAAAAACGCCGGCGCACACACGCATAGTATGTTCCTCGGCGCCGGAGCCTACAATCACTTTGTGCCCAGCGCAGTCGATCAGATTCTGCGCCGATCTGAATTCTATACCGCATACACCCCATACCAACCCGAAGTCAGCCAAGGGACCCTGCAAGCGATTTTCGAATATCAGAGTCTGCTGTGTGCGCTGACGGGCATGGATGTCGCCAACGCATCGCATTACGACGGTGCCACCGCGATGGCCGAAGCGGCTGTCATGGCCATCAATGTCCTCAAAAACCGCCGCAAAGTGGTCATCACCGCGAGCATCCATCCGCACTATCGACGGGTCATCCGGACGCTGCTGATTGGCAGTGGCATCGAAGTCGTCGGTGACGAGAATCTCGCAGCGCCACTCAGCGATGTGCTCAATCATATCGACGACCAGACAGCGGCCGTGATGGTGCAGAGCCCCGACTTCTTTGGCACAATCCATGATCTCAAGCCGATTGCCGCCGCAGCCCATGCAAAAGGTGCGCTGATGGTGCATCATTTTGACCCAATTGGCTTGGCGTTGTTCCAGACGCCCAACGACAATGGTGCCGACATCGCCACCGCAGAGGGCCAGCCACTGGGCATCGGGTTGAACTTCGGTGGGCCATACCTGGGTATTTTTGCCACCCGCAAGCAGTTCGTCCACAAAATCGCCGGTCGTATCGTCGGACTCACACGCGATGTCAACGGCGCCATGGCATATGTGATGACCCTACGCGCCCGCGAACAAGACATCCGCCGCGAACGCGCCACCAGCAACATCTGTACCAATCAGGCGCTCATGGCACTCGCCGCTGCCGTCTATATGTCACTCATGGGTCGGCAAGGATTACGTCAAGTAGCCAATTTGACCTACCAAAACACCCACTACACGGCCAAGCAGTTGGCAGGGGTACGCGGCTATCAGGTTATCGACAACGGGCCGTTCTTCCGTGAGTTTGTAGTCAAATGCCCCAAGCCGGTGCATCTAATCAATGAACGTCTGGCAGAACAGGGCATCATCGGCGGCTACGACCTCGGGCAGGATTACCCGCATCTGCAACAGCACATGCTGGTGGCTGCAACCGAGATGAACACCAAAGCCGACATCGACGCGTTCGTGCACGAACTCGCCGCACTCGCATAAGGCAGACCATGCAGACACCGACACACCTGTTGCTTCAAACCCTTTTGCCTGAACACACCATCACCCGGCTCAGTCCGGATGGGGTGCGTGCGCAGACGGCAGATGGCAGCGATGTGACGGTGTGGTGGTTTCGCACCGCCCAACAGGCGCGGACCGTCGTGACCGCGCTCGAAATGCTCCGCGGGAAACAAGCGATCCCTACCGTCCGCGGTGCTGATATCGCTGGCAACATCCTGCAGCGCCCAGCAGTCGTCATCGACACCCCGACTGGTACCCCACTGATGCAGTGTATCGACCGGCTTACCACGCCACAACGACATGCCCTCGGGCGCCAACTCGGCCATTTGGTTGCCGACATCCATCAGCACGCTCCGAACCATTACGGTCCACTGGCTGCACCAGGGTTTCATAGTCACACTGCCCTGCTGCGTGCCCG
>CAIPUQ010000039.1 GCA_903868295.1 uncultured Roseiflexaceae bacterium | reverse complement strand
GACACATCCCGATGTCATCGGCGTGTACAATCGCCACCCGATCGTGCGGCCCGTAGCCCAGCTTCTGGAGCAGTGGGTTCATCGCAACCATCCTCTCGTCACGGCGCCAAACGCTCACGGACCCACCCGGTCGCCGTCAACCGATAGCGCAAGCGGTCATGCAACCGACTCGGCCGACCCTGCCAAAACTCGACCGCATCAGGCACCACCCGGTAGCCGCCCCAAAACGGCGGGCGGCTCGGGGCTGATGCCGCATACGTGCCCTGCACCTCGGCCAAAGCCCCTTCGAGGGCGCTCCGATCGGCAATCACCTGACTCTGCGGCGACGCCCACGCGCCCAGACGGCTCCCCACCGGGCGACTCTGATAGTAGCTGTCTGCCTCGGCAGCGGCAACTTTGTCGACCCGCCCGTCGATGCGGATCTGGCGCTCCAACTCGGGCCAAAAAAAAATCAACGCCGCATACGGATGCCCTGCCAAGGCGCGCCCCTTGCGGCTCTCGTAGTTGGTATAGAAAACAAATCCGCGCGCATCATACCCCTTGAGCAAGACAATCCGCGCCGACGGCCGCCCGTCGGGGTCGACCGTGGCCACCGTCATCGCATTGGGCTCGTGTACATTGCCCGCCACCGCTTGGTCGAACCAGGCGCTGAACTGTGCAAACGGCTCGGCCGCGGCTTCGCCCTCCAACAGCCCATGCTGCGTGTAGTCCTTGCGCATATCCGCTACATTCATTCGCGCACCTCCTGCATGTCGGCCAGCAACCCCAGCCGGATGGTCGCCTCGAGCACCAACGGCTGCTGGTCTGCCGCCGCCCTGAGCATGTCACGCAGCTGCGTAATTGCCGCCGTCGTCCAAAAGACATCACTATTGCGGGTCGCCAACATACCCTCGATCAACGCAATCAGTTCGGTACCCACCACGCGCACCCGCACATCGGCACGACGGCCGGTCCCGTACATCAGTTGATACAACGGCTCGCTCAACGCCGACACCTGCGGTTCGGTCGGCAACGCATGCCCGCCATCGATGGCCCCGTACAGCACACTATAGGCCAAGGCCTGGCCGTCACTCAACCCTAGCAACTGCCGTGTCGCCGCATCCCACTGCAGCGGAATCATCCGCTGCTCGGGCCGGATCTGCCCCAATGCCGCCCCGTACGCCAGCACCTGCGCCTGCTCAGCAGCGCTGGGCAATCCCCAGGCCATACTCGGTAAGCCCGTGCGCAACGGCAACAGCGCGGTCAGACAATCGAGCACGTCGGTCGCCGCCAACGCCTGCGCCTCGGCCCGCACAAACGACCCATACAGCGCCGCCCGCGACAGCTGTTTGCGCACCATGCGCAACCGGTTGCGGTGATAATAATAATAGAACGCTCCGCTGTACTTGCCCGTCGACGACGACTCGCGGTGCAGCAGGTGCGCCGTCGCCACCACCACACAGCGCTGGCCGCGGGCACGTACCCGCAGACACAGATCCAGATCTTCGAAATACGCCGGAAAAAAGCCTTCGTCGAACCCGCCCAGCGCATCCCAATCGGCCCGCCGCAACGCAATCCCGGCACCCGTCACATAGGCCACATCGTCCAGCGACCCGGCAGCACCGTCGGCGTGCCCGGTCCGATACGTCACTGCATCGACCGTCCCCGCCGTGTGCGTCACCTGCCCATCGGCATCACGGATCACACTCCCCACCACGCCAATGCCCGCGTCGGCATCCAACCGCTCCACCAGCGCCTGCAACCAGCCCGCAGTGACCTCGGTATCGGGGTTGAGCGTCGCCACAATCCGGCCTGTACCCGCCGCGACCCCTTGATTGACGGCCGCCGCAAATCCACGATTCTGCGTGTTTTCGATCAGCCGCGCCGCGGGGAAGTGCGCCCGCACCTGCGCCACACTGTCGTCCCGCGATGCATTGTCGACGATGATCAGCTCATAGCCGCCCACCACCTCCACCGCCGCCAGACTCGCCGCACAACCCGCCAGCGCGCCGCTACTGTTATACGTGACAATCACCAGTGTGACCGTTGCCATGTCGTCCTCCTCCGTTTGGTCCATCATACCGGTTTTGGCGGCATCAGGCACAGCGATATATTCCTTCGTATACGAAAATTGTTTTTTCCTCTTCCCAACGTTCTCAATACCTATCACACTGTCAGATATCCTACGGATATTGCGTGGTCTGTTGCTGCTTTCCATACGTCACCGCTGCCACCGACCACCGTCGTCCCCATGGCCGCGCGCGCAGGTGTGACCGCGGGTTACCGGCATTCCCTGCGCGTCCACAGCGCCCCGTGCGGCGGTCGACGCCCAACAATCGACAATTGATTTCAATACGTCATAGAAGCACAAAGCATTCTCGTTCTGTCAGAGATGCGCATAGTTTTTTGCCTCCCCTTCCGCGTGTCGTCGGATGGGCATTGTGTTTGGTAGGTGGGGGGTCGGCACCACGCGGTCTGTTGCACGACAGATCGCCCCAAAAACAGCTTGACAATATGTAGTACGTCGGTATAATGAAACATAAGTTCTACCGAACATATATTCGCATGGCATCATGGCACCAAAGGACGACTGCGTGCAACCACAACCATCCTTATCGAAT
>CAIPUQ010000038.1 GCA_903868295.1 uncultured Roseiflexaceae bacterium | reverse complement strand
TGCTCATCCAGTGCGACATCATCCCGAGCCAAACTCCGTCAGGTACCGCACTCAATTGCGAAGATACCATCGCGATAGCCGACGCACCGCTCCGGGCTGCAATTGCGGCCCATGACCCCGAGCTGTGGAATGTCATTCAGGCGCGCCGTGACTATCTCCGCGATGCCATCGGGATTACGCTCGCCGCTGAAGTGCTCCCCTTGTCTTTGGCAAATGCGCGCTATGCACCGGGTTGGTTGCAGCCGGATGTGGTGTGGGTGATGGATACAAATCGCTAAAGTATTGCTGGATGTAGTATTCGCAGGTATGCTGTGTTGTTGCGTGTCGAGAAGCAAACACCACCGATGCATTCCCATTGCGGGGCATCAGTGGTGTTTTGTGGATGGCGGCACCAACACTCAGGCAATCAGCGCATTCCACCAGCTCGCACACATCTCGACATCACTCTTGATGAGTCCATGCTGCGCGTCTTGCCAGGCGATGCTGACTTGGGCACCGGCACCCTGAAGCGTCTCGTAGAGGCGTGTGCTTTCTGCGCTGCTGATGAGTTGATCGTTATTCGCAGAGCTCAACAATATTGCTTTGCCGGCCAACGACGGAAGGACATCCGGCACGTAGGTTAGTTGACTGCGCAACAACATCCCACCGCGCAAGGTGCGCGGCTGGGTTAGGAGCACTGCGTTGGCGATGTTGGCCCCGTTAGAATAGCCGAGTGCATACACGTTGTCTGCAGCAAATCCGTACTCCGTGGCAGCACTCGACACAAACGACGCTAATTGCGCCGCGCGTGCTTGGACATCTGCGAGGTCGAACACCCCTTCGGCGAAGCGCCGGAAGAACCGTGGCATCCCACGTTCGCTGACATTGCCGCGCGGGCTCACGTACCCGCACCCCGGGGCGATATGCTGCGCGAGCGGCAGCAAATCGTTTTCGTCCCCACCAGTACCATGCAGCACCAAAATAGTCGGCAGGCCCGGCTCCGTAGGCGCGACATATCGATGCGTATAGAGATCGAGCGTCATCTCCCGTCCTTTTGCTTAGTGGTGTTCGCCGACATACTGCTCACCAACGGGGATAGCAATCTGTAGGTGATTGGCTGGCGGCGCCATGGGGCAGGTGGCATATGGGGTGAATGCACACGGTGGCGACACGGCCTTGTTGAAATCGAGTGTCGTGACGCCATTGACTGCCGCCGCCGCAAAGAGGAATCGTCCTGCGCCGTACGTCTCGTGTCCGCTTGTTTTGTCACGCATGATGATAAACAACGACCCTTTGCCGTCGATTGCTTCGAGCGTATGCTGCTGGCCATGGAGGGTGAACGTCACCGTGCCGGCGGATGGGGTGTCTTCGAAATACCCCAAAATGTTTTGGATCGAGATGGTACGATTGTTGGTCGCGGGGGTGAATGCCGCCTCAACGATGTACGCAGGGTCATGCGGGTACCAAACACGGCCGGTAAAGTCACGGCGGGCTTGGCTGTCGTTGTCACGCAATCGAATCCCGATGCGTTCTTGCCGAGTGACCACAAAGAAGCTGAGCTTCCCGTGCTCGATGGTGTCTGGGACATACTTGCCATCGCCATCGACCTGCAGAGGCCCAGCTTTAGGAGTCGTCCCGTTGACGGTGTAGTCGACACCTGGTTCTGCGACGAAGGTCACTGTTCGGTCCGTGCGAAAGAATGTCCCGAACTTCGCAGGGCACGACCCTGCAGGGAACACAATATCGTTCCCTTCTGCAGACCCGACGGTGTTTGGTCCCTCAGCGAGCCAAAACAACCCCGCCACGGTTAACCAACTATTGTCTGCCCGCAGGCTCTTTTCTTGTTCGTCGCGCCATGCTTGAACGGTCGGTGCAGTCATGATTGTTCCTATCTGCATAACTTCATAAACTTACTCAACTAACACACCTATTATGCCACAAAATGTGCTGTGCTAGGATAGAATAACGATACCACACCGGTACACAACGAAAGAGGGGCATCGATGCCACCACGTGCCATTGTCGATACACATCTCCATCTGTGGGACCCATCACACTTCCGGATTTCTTGGCTCGACGGCAACACGACACTCCAGCATACGTTCCTTGCAGACGAATTCGCCCAACACAGTGGAGGTGTCGATGTCGCCGCTTGTGTGTATCTCGAAGTCGCTGTCGACGCACCGTATAGTTATCTCGAAGCGGTGTACATTAATCAGTTGGCGCAACAGATGCCGCAGATCCAAGGCATTGTGGCTGCAGCACCCGTCGAGTACGGCGAACAGGCGCGGGCATATTATGCTGCGCTACGGGCAATCGGTCCACGCATCAAAGGGGTGCGCAGACTCTTTCAGGGTGAGTCAGACCCAAACTATGCCACCCGCCCCAATGTCATCGCTGGGGTGCAGGCGCTCGCGGATTATGACCTGAGCTTCGATATCTGTATCTTTCATCCACAGCTCCCTGCGGCCGTCGAACTGGTACGGCAGTGTCCGAATGTGCAGTTTATCCTCGATCATATTGGTAAGCCTGACATAAAAGGTGGCCAGCTTCAGCCATGGATGCGTGACATAGAAGCACTCGCGGCACATCCGAACGTCGTCTGCAAGCTCAGTGGGATGACCACAGAAGCCGATCATCAGCACTGGACCATCGATAATCTGCGCCCATATAGTGATCATGTTTTTGCGGTTTTTGGTGAGGATCGTGTGTTGTTCGGTGGAGATTGGCCGGTATCGTTGCAGTCTACAAGCTACCGTGCATGGATTGAAACGGTCGACGCGTTGACCAGCCAATTGACGCAGTCCGCACAGCAGAAATTCTGGTCGAGTAATGCAAAGCGGGTCTATCGGTTGGGGTAATCACAGAGAGCCCCACGGCATGCCGTGGGGCTCTGTTGATTTTCGATTATTTCTTGAGGGTTGGACGATTGAGGCTCAACGGGGCAACTTCGGCTGGGGTCTTCATCTCGACCGCTGCTTGCGCGAGATACTTGCCCGCCATGATACCGAACGGCATGCCGGATCCACAGAATCCGCCGGCAGCCCAGACACCAGGCATGTCGGGCATTGCATCGACGACCGGCACGTAGTCAGGGGTAAATCCCATCAGTCCAGCCCAACGACGGGTGATGGGCAGATCTTTGAGGGCCGGGAACAAACGTGGCAGCACCGTGTCGAGGGCATTTTGGACTTCATCGGTGATACCGATATCGTACAAGTTCTCATCACGATTCGTCGCGGCAGCCCGCATACCACCGAGGACGATAGACCCGTCGAGTGTTTGTTGCCAATACTCGCCCGTCGGGGTCAAATCCGTACCCATACCTTGCGCAAAGACCGGTTTGGTCGGAGCGGTGTTGAGAATTTGGCCGCGTACAGGTGTGATGATGCCATTGAGCGCTGGTGCAATCTGGCGGCTCCAGGCGTTCAAGCCGAGCACAACAGATTGGGTCAGGACGTTGCCTTTATCGGTGACGACCACCGGGTGGCCATCGCGCTGTTCGATGCGTTCGACCGTTGCAATGCACAATTTTGCGCCGTGCCGGACGGCAGCGTCGACAATCCCGCGGACCAAGCGACCCGAGTGGATTAGTGCATGGCCCGGGAAGTACGCCGCACCGACAATTTCTTCACCGAGCGGGGTGTTGACCATACTCTGCACGGCAGCGCGATCGAGTAACTCACCCGCGTAGCCATCTGCAGTGCGGGCAGCGATGCTGGCAGCTGCTTCGGCATGATCTTGGGCAGAGATTGACAAATTGAGGGTGCCAGGCTCGCGGAAGTGCGCATCGATGCCTTCTACGGTGATGAGCTCGCGGGCCAAGCGTGCATTGAGAATCGTCAGCTCGTGGATATGTTGGGCTGCTTTTTTGCCCAGCCGTTGCATAGAACCGATGTATCCTTCTGCAGCGCCGGTGCCGATGAATCCACCGTTACGACCCGTTGCTCCGTGGGCTGGGTGCATGCGTTCAATAAGAACGACATCGTGTCCTTGTTTGGCGAGATAATAGGCGGTTGCCGAACCGACAATGCCGCCACCGACAACCACATGCGCTGCTCGTGCAGGGAGAGGCACCGAAGGTGCGTTGAGGTCCGTTGTCTCTTGCCAGTACGATCGATTGCCCACGAGTGAACGGTCGATGGTCATACAAACTCCTTTGTTGTATCGCAGCGCCGAGGCATACCAGCACGTGAATTGACACCTGCAACGCAGACCCATATGATACTACGGTAACGGGTGAAAACGTCGTTGTTGTTGCCCTCTGATTGCGCCATCATAGCACAAACCGTATCCAACCCCCTTGAGTTCTACCTAGAAGGTCAAATCTGTGCACGTTACTCCACACCAGCTGTTGCGCAAAACTTTTCTTCTCGCGTGTTTTCTCTTTGTATTGAGTGCATGTGGCAGTGAGGCCATTGCTTTGCGTGGCGTTGTGCGTGATGCCTACACAGACGCTCCAATACCTTCTGCGGTCGTCCAAATTGGGTCGTCAAAGACCATGACTGCTGCAGATGGCACGTATAGCATCGATCAGTGGCTGCGCCGCCAGACATTGTCTGTCAGCATGGGTGATTATGAGACGTTCGCGCTTGATTTGAGCAAACGTTCGTTCCCACAGACATTGACGGCAGCCGATACCGTTGTTGATGTGGTTATCCGACCAAATGTCATTCGCGGGGTAGTCACCGATGCGTGGTCGAACCAACCACTTGCAGGGGTGGTGCTGCAAGCAGGATCAACGCTCTCAACCACGACAGGCGTAGACGGCGCGTACGTTATCACCGAAGTTCCCGAAGCGTTTGCGTTGCAAGCACAGCTCCCTGACTACGTTTCGCAATCTCTTTCAATTGAAAAGAAAACCACAGCGAACTTTTCGCTCATTAGTAGCACGTTGACAGGTGTCGTCAAAGATCAATACTCTGGCCAAGCGCTCGCAGGAGTGAAAATCACTGCGGGCGATGTCACTGCGACATCTGACGCAACTGGTGCCTTCTTCCTCAAGAACATCACTGCACGGGCTGCGGTGACATATGAACTCGACGGCTATGCGAAGGAATCGGTCGACGCGTCTACCAAAGCGACTCTCGATGTTGCCTTGCGCCCCGACATCCTCAAGGGTGCACTCGTCGATGCTACCACCGAAAAACCAGTCCGCCACGCAACTATTATCGCCACCGAAGCGCTGAATAAGTCTGCATTGGCTACCGTACGAATAGATAACGCCGATGGATCATTTACGCTCAAAGGCTTGCCCGCAACGGGATTCGTCCAAGTCCTTGCACCGGGCTATCGCAAATTGATTGTCCCCATCAAGCAAGGTGAAATCCCCGCGGTCATGAAGCTCGAGCCGTTCCAAGCGAAAGCGGTCTACATTACTGCCGCAGTGGCGTCGAATCCCCGTTTGGTCACGAAGTTCTTCGATTCGATCGATAATTCCGAACTCAATGCGATTGTCATCGACCTCAAATCCGATTTGCGCGATGACCTTGGCCTGATTTATTACGATTCTCAAGTGCCCATTGTGAAAGAACTCGGGACAGCGCGCCCCTACTACGATATTGCGGCAATTATTGCCGAAGCAAAAAAGCGCAACATCTACACTATTGCCCGGGTGCACATGTTTAGCCATGACAACATTTTGGCTGAGGCCAAACCCGATTGGGCGGCGCGTGACCGCATCAAAGGCGGTATTTTCTACGACTACCCAACATCGACCATCAAATACGCATGGTTGGATCCGTTCAACGAAAACGTCTGGGACTACAATATTGCCTTGTCCGTCGAAGCAGCATCCTATGGGTTCGATGAAATCAATTTCGATTACATCCGCTTTCCATCGCTGGAGTTTGGTCCATCTGACGGCGAACGACTGGCGTTTTCGAAAGAGACACCCAACGCTGAGATTCGTTACGAGACGATCAAGAATGTGCTCAACAGAGCGCACCCAGCCATCAATGCAGCAGGTGCATTTTTGTCGGTTGATGTGTTTGGATTCACCACCGAAGGGCCAATCGACATCATTGGTCAGAGCATTCCCATCATGGCCGAAACGACCGATTACATTAGCCCGATGGTGTATCCATCGCACTACGGTGCCGGCTATCTCGGCTTCGATAATCCGGCTAGTCACCCCTACGATGTGATTTTGCGCACCATGCAGATGGGTATGAAGCAAATCCCAGACTCGCGCGCCCGGTTACGCCCATGGTTACAAGACTTTACTCTTATCTGGGTGCCTGACGATCAAATAGTGCAATACGGCGAACAAGAGCTGCGAGATCAAATCCGTGCCGTGGCCGACTCGGGTACCGAAGCCGGCTGGCTGTTGTATAGCTCGGACAATACCTACACCTATAGTGCATTAGGGCGATAACATTCCGAGGATTTGGCATATGAATACCGCCCCGTCGCGTCACACACGGATTATCATAGCCCGATGGGCGGGCATTTTCACCGCGGCGCTGTTGCTGTATACGCAACAGCGCCCGGTCGCATTTTGGTGGGTATGGCTAGTTGCTGCGTCATTGACCGTCGTGGTAAGCTTGGCAATCCAACCAATTACCCGTGTGGTGCTCCGCCACCCACTCCTTATCGGCGTTGACATCGTCTCTATCGCGGGAATGGTTGTCCTGACTGGAGGGTGGACGAGTCCATTCGTGCCCATGCTGGCTGCAGTAATCATGCTCCCGGCGATGCTATACGGTATGCGCGGTGCGGTGTCGGCCGGTCTGCTTGCAGGAGTGTTCACCGCGATGATGTTTCTACTCCATGGGAGTTGGCAAATAGATACCGCTGTGCCCTGGGGACAGAAAGCTGCCGTACTAACGCTTCCGTTGGTCTTCGGTGTGGTTTTTGTAGGACTAGGGGCCGGTGCGACATCGACTTCTTCAGTTCCCGTGCAACGAATCCTGTCACCTATCGCACGTCTCCCTGATTGGGTTGGTCGTGTCGTGCGGCGGGCTGCTCCACAGATCCCTCGTGCGTTTGTCGCGATGTGTACTGATCGCAATCGTACACCGACGGTCCCTACCTCTCATACCGAGGCTTTGCGTGTCGCATTGTATGCACCTACCCAGGACGACCTTCCTTTGCTGGAACATATTCGTACCTTGACTGCGGTGTTTGAACAGACATCCAGTATTCCCGTGCGCTGTGTGGTTCTCGGCCGTCCGAAGCCGATTCAGTACATCCATGCCGACACGATTCGACGCATAATTATCGAATCACTCATCAATGTCGAACAGCATGCACGAGCACGGAGCGCATCGGTGTTGGTACGGTTCGATGCACGGACCGTGACCGTGGTTATCCAAGATGACGGAGCAGGTCTGCCCGACACAGGCATACGCCGGGCGGGACTACATTCGCTCCAAATGCTCATCTATCGCGTGGCCGAGGTCGGTGGCAGACTCGATGTCTTCGCGACGTCTGCGGGCGGTGTCGCTGTCAGAGCAACATACCCGCTTTCGACTGAGGAAGTGATCGTATGACAAGATTCGTTTTGCATCGAGTACTCCTCTTTGCTGTCGTTGGTATGGTGGGGTATGGGATGTCACGCCCACCCGAGCAAGAATCAGTCTGGCTTTGGTGTGTATGGCTCGCCTGTGTCCCAGCTGGGTATTTGGCGTTTGCCGAAATTCCCTTGCGCTTGCAGGTGAATGCCGTCCAACGATCACTCCAGGTAATGACTGTGATCATGGGTTTGGGCTTTGGGATGCTATCGCTCGAACTGCTCCGGCAACAAGTGGTATGGTCGCAGTACCTTGCTGATTCGGTGGCCGTCAACGCCGAAACCGGCGAAACATCCAGCAATGTGCGGCATGTGATGGCTGCAAATCGTGTCCATCGTGGCAGTATGCGCGATCGTGACGGGACCATCATCGTTGATAGTGTTGTCGCACCGGATGGCCGAACCGCACGGACCTACCCCGTCGAGATCCCTGCCGCGTTTGCACCCATCGTCGGATTTGTGAATCCACGCTATGGGGTGTCGGGGATCGAAGCAACGTACGCGGACTATTTGTCTGGTTCACGCAACCCGCTCGGTCAAGTGTTTCGCATGTTTCGAGACGACGCGGTGCGTGGTGATGATGTCGTGCTGACCATCGATGCCGGCCTGCAGCAGGCCGTCTATCAGTATTTGGGCAATCGGGTGGGATCTGTAGTGGTGCTCAATCCGCGCACCGGAGCAGTGCTTGCAATGGCGAGTACGCCGAGTTTTGACCCACGCACATTGACCCCCGACATCAACGCGGATCGCTCAGCGGATCAGACCCGGCTCGACGCTGCGTGGCAACGCCTCTTGCAAAGCGACGCAAACCAACCACTCCTCAACCGCGCGTTGCAAGGGCGCTATCCACCCGGCTCAACCTTCAAAATCGTCACCGCGGCCGCTGCACTCGAGCATGCTGGCATCGCGCAACCAGACGATATAACCTGCCCCGAGACATTTCAAAGTGAACCTGGCGCCCCCCCAGTGGTGAATGCCGTGCCCAATCTCGCAGCTCAGACGGGCAATCCGGCCAGTTTGCGGAGCGTCGTCGCGTTTTCGTGTAACACCGCATTTGCACAGTACGCCTTGCGTCTCGGGACGTCGCGGTTCGTGGCCAGTGCCGAACGGTTCGGGTTTGTTACTCCTAACAAACAGCGCGCAGCGGTAACGGTCAGCGATTTGCAGACGGTCAGTAGTCTGCTGTTTGTCGATGAGGGTTTTCTCGAAAAGCCCGCGGCCATTGCTGACACGGGATTTGGCCAAGGCCAACTCTTGGTAACGCCGCTCCAGATGGCACTCGTCGCTGCAACGGTGGCAAACGACGGTGTACTGATGCAACCATACATTGTCGAGCGAGTGGTCAACCAACAAAACGCGGCCTTGTACAGTCACATCACGCGGCCCGTCCGGCGTGCGGTGAGTAGCCTCAATGCGGTCCGCCTGCGTGATTCCATGCGCTACGCAGTCACTGATGGGTTTGGGACGGCCGCACAAAATCAAAACAGCATCAGCGTTGCAGGCAAATCCGGTACCGCCGAGAACCCCACAGGAATCCCGCACGCGTGGTTTATCGCGTACGCTCCCGCCGATAATCCGCGCTACGCCGTTGCGGTCATGCTCGAATACGGCGGCGAAGGATCGAACGCCGGAGCTACTTTGGCAGGTCAAGTCCTGGCGGCTGCTGCACAGACAATCGATCCCTAAAACCATGCTACAAACAACAACCCCATGCATGCGTTCACCGCGTGCATGGGGTACGTGTGTTGATGGACAACATTAGAGACGAATTTCGCGGCCTTCTGCGCTCGAGCGATAGCAGGCATCGATGACTTGGGTACGGCGCAAACCGTCTTCTGCTGAGGGTACCGCAGGTGCGCCGTCGAGGACCGCACGCACGAAGTTATCAATTACCTGTCCATGACCGCCGCCATCGGGGATTTTGGGGTGCAAATCGACGGGCGTACCATCTTTTTCGTCATAGAAAATCCGCACCGTGTCCACATTGCGGTAGTTGACGACTTTGAGTTCTGCACCGCCCTCCGTGCCGTAGAGCACCAGCCCAAAATCATCGCCGTTGGGACCGTGTGTTGCCCAGCTGGTCTCGAGTTGGACCGTCGCGCCGCCCTGAAGGCGAATCATCGCCGTGGCTAAGTCTTCGACCTCGTATGAAGCGCTTGCACCTGTACGGACACTATTCATGCCTTTTTGACCGCGCGGACCAAACTCGGCATAGGTGGCTGCATTGACCGATACGGGCGTTGGTTCGCCCATCAAGAACATCGTGATATCGAGCATATGCACACCCAAGTCGATTAGCGGTCCACCACCCGCCATCCCCTTGTTGACGAACCAGCTGTTGATCCCAGGGATTCCAGCTCGGCGCATCCAATATGCTTTGGCATAGTAGATGCGACCAAGGCGACCGCTGTCGATTTGTTGTTTGATGTACTGGACATCGCTACGCTGCCGATGATTAAAGCTAATCATCAGGATTTTGCCAGCAGATTTGGCAGCCGCCAGCATTTCTTCACCTTCGACCGGCGTCCGAGCCAGCGGCTTTTCGACCAATACGTGTTTGCCGGCTTTGAGGGCTGCGACGGTGACTTCGTGGTGGAGCCCATTGGGTACGCAGATACTCACTGCATCAATATCAGGTTGCGCGAGCAGTTCAGCGTATTCGCCGTACGTCCGTGCGCCGTACGTGGCAGCCAGGGTTTGCACGCGCGTATCGAGACCGGCTATCGCTGCAATCTGGACACGAGATTGCTTTGCATAGCCTTCGGCGTGCGATTTGCCGATGCCGGCACCGATAATACCGACACGGAGTGGGGTGTTACTCATGGGAGAATCCTTTTGTTGGCCGAGAAGCAGTATGTTGCTACGAAGTACGGATGTCTTCGATGGTCGAAGGGTCGGTGACATGGTCGATGAACAACACCCCATTGAGGTGGTCCACTTCGTGTTGAATGGCCCGTGCGAGCAACCCAGTGGCCCGCCGAATGCGCAAATTGCGGCCCTTCAAATCCCGATATTCACAGGTCACCCACGATAATCGTTTGACATGCGCATACCGTCCCGGCAGGCTCAAACACCCTTCGGTGGCATTTATCGTGGATTCACTCGTTTGGGTTATCACTGGGTCAATCATCGCATAGGTTTGTTCAGGCTCCAGCTCGACATAACTGCCGTCTTTTCGTTTTTCGGAGCGGGATGGGATGCGGATGACGACCAGTCGTTGCGTCACGCCGACTTGGGGGGCGGCCAGCCCGACTCCTTCGACGGCATCCATGGTCTCGAACATATCATCGACAAGCGTCGTGAGGTGTCCCTTGGTGAGGGTCACCGGGGTACATACTTGACGTAAGATTGAGAGATCGTCGGAGTTTTCGATGGACAAGATTCGCCGTACCGTCATCACAGAAGTCCTTCACCTGTATTTCATCGTCTCTATCATACCACTTTGGCTTCAAACAGGTGACTTTCACGGCACGTCATGCGTTTGTACACGCCTCAACGAGTGCTCCGCAAGAGTGGAGAAATTGTCGCCCTGAGGAGCTGTTCAGCGGTCAGGCCACTGGTCATTTTCCGATCGGAAGACAGAAGGATACCCTCTACAACCACACCAATAATGTCGCATAGCTCTTGAAGCGTCCTTCCTGGTACGACCCTGCCGTCCAGGAGTTTCAGGAGTTGTTCTTCCCACCAGTCAACAAACTCGTCGACCTGCGTCGCGACGTGTGGATCGAGACCTGCAAGATATGCAGCCACGAGTTGGAGCCACACTCGCCGATGGTGCGCACTCACTGACCATTCCATAAAGGCCCAGAGCTCATCGTGACTGTCTTGTATGTACAGCATCGCCTGTGCTTTGCTTTGTGCAAAAGACGTCGTGAGCGCTGCTTCGAGCAGGTGCTCCCGGGTAGGAAAGTAGTGTGTAATGACCGTGGTTGATCGGCCTATTTCTTCAGCGACTCTGCGCACCGTTACGTCTTTGATTCCGCCTGTTTCGATGATGCGTAACGTCGCTTCGATTACGTGCTCTGGCATCCCCATTGTGCATGCTCCTCTATCGTCGATTGACAAGTATACAACATCTGTTGTACGATTGAAATATACAACAAGTGTTGTATAACAAGTGTTGCATATTTTTGGGGGGAGTAGTTCCTATGCAATCTGAACTCCGGAGCAATCTCTATTTCGCATCAAGCAG
>CAIPUQ010000037.1 GCA_903868295.1 uncultured Roseiflexaceae bacterium | reverse complement strand
ACCGTAACCGTGACAACCGCACGAGCAGGATCCACCGGCAAGTTCAACCCACCGACCCGCACAATCACGCGCTTTTGGTTAGGATCAAACGCAGCCATCGAGGCAGTATAGCCACCGGGAAGTTCGACGGGCATCTCTTGGACAGCCTTGGCAGGATCTGTTTCGTTGGCAAGAACGATAATCCCCGGCGTGATGTCGTAGGATTTGCCTTCGTAGACAATCGTCAACTGCGCACTGATATCTGCTTTGTCCGTCGTTTTGTCGGTCGGCACCACAAAACCATTGAAGGTTATAGCGTATGGGCCGACTTCCTTGGTCTGTCCTTGGTTCAGGTCAGCGATGTTGCGGTCAAACGGTGGTTGATACTCCACCGGCGAGATGTACATGTCTTGGTAGAGATCGCTGCGTACCGACGGCGTTGCCATCGTGGCACCCATGCGCGGGTTAAAGTAGAGCATCGGTGTGGCAGAGGTCACCCGACCACCACGCGTGACATTCATGTCCAGCACGCCTTGGCCTTTTGCATCCATACGCCAGCCGTTGAAGGCAACGTCGTATCCATAAATCGACATGGTCTGACCTTCGGGGACCAAAATCCGTGTCTCGGGGGTGGCATACCACGTCGAAGCAATGGCGCCAACCACAAAAATCATGATGCCGACATGGGCCAGATAACCACCGATCCGCAACCAACCGGCTTTGAGCGTCCGCACGATCATGACGATGTTGGTACCCACGGCGAACGTAGCAATACCGACATACAATGCAACGAACACACTCCGTGCACCCAGGACGACTGCAATCGCAGTCACCACGAACGCGACAATCCCAGGGATGCGGATGGTACGGAGCAGTGCACGTGCGTTACTGTCCCGTTGACCAAGCAACGGTCCGATAATCATCAACACAGCCAGGATGAGCCCGAGTGGTGGAACAGCTGTGCTATAAAAACTGCCGACTAACCCGAACCGGCCATCCTCGAACGGCTGCGCATTGGGATCGTATGTTGTTCCGTCATCGAGGGTAAAGATTGACCCCAAGAAGTCTTGCAGTGCAGTACCAACTCCTGGAATCGACGAAATCACCGGCATGGACGTCCCCAACGCGACGATCCCTGCCATCAGCAAGATGACCAAAATCATCAAACTGAAAAAACTATCGCGGGACAATAACTTCTCGGACAACGGCAACTGTGGGATATCGCGCCAGCGCCAGATAATCACGCTCGCACCGAGGACGATGATGATCAACAAGAAGGACGTCATGATCCACTTCAGACCTTCTTCGACGAAGGAATGGACCGAGAACGAAGACAATACCCCGCTACGGGTCAAAAATGTTGAATAAAAGACCAGCGAGTACGTCGCCACTGCCATGATGACATTGATGCGGCGCATTGACCCATTGGCACGTTGTACCAACATTCCATGGATGAGTGCAGCCACCGTGAGCCACGGGACGAGTGCCGAGTTTTCGACCGGGTCCCATGCCCAGTATCCGCCCCAACCAAGTGTCTCGTAGGCCCAATACCCGCCCAACAACAACGCAAGGCCCAACGTAGACCAAGATGCAGTTGCCCATGGCAGAGCGTACTTGATCCAGCCATCGTAGTCACGGCGCCACAACCCAGCGATGGCGTACCCGTAGGGGATTGCCATCAATGCGAACCCAACAAACAAAATGGGTGGGTGAATCAACATCCACATGTTGTGGAGCGTCGGGTTGAGGCCTTTGCCGTCGACAGGCGGTAGGCCATCTGCCGTTATATGCAAAATGAACGGATTGCGTATCAACATGAAGATCAACAACGCGGTCTGAATCATCATCACCACGCTGAGCACGTATGGCTCGTTGTGGCGCGTCCGCCGGATGAGGAACTGTGCTCCGATGATGCCCCAGAGCGCCCAGATGACGAACGATCCAGGTTGACCTGCCCATACAGCGGCAACGCGGAAGTACGGCTCGAGTTCACTCGAACTATAGTTGTAGACATACTCGACGTCGTAGCGTTGTGCCACAAACAAATAGTTCAGCATAACAACCACTGCGAGCACCCCGACCATGGACAATCGGGTCCCCCAACGACCGTACGACATGGCAGCAGGGCGACCCAACGGCACGAGCAGATAACTGATCGACGCCATTGCCGCCATCGCAATCGTTGCGACAATCAACAATGTACCGTAGAAATAGACCGTCATCGGAGGCTCACAATTCTAGTATTGGACCTTGGTTTGCGTGCTCATCTGTTCTTGATACTTCGACGGACATTTGACAAGCAGACTTTCGGCGATGAAATCACCGCTCTTGACGTCATAATGGCCAATGGCCACAATGCTGACTGCTTGTTCGAAGTTCGAAGGCTTCGGCTCGCTCGAAATGACTTTGATTTTTTTGCCGGTCGAATCTTGGAGCAAGAAGGTGAACTTCCCTGCCTCGTCGTATTCGCCGGTGCTCCCCAAAAAGCCTGCAAGCTGCACACCCTGGGTACTTGTCGCTGCCTCGCTGATTTGTGTCGTATACGGGCGCATCGAGGCGCTGAGGCCATAATACCCGAGGATAATCGAAAGCAACACAATGGCGATCCCGATGTAGTGGAGTGGCTTCAAACCGCCACGACTCGTAGGCTGGAGGGTTGTCGTCGACATGGAGTGCTCCTATTGTGCGTGTGGGGTACGGTGTTCGACCGTTGCCCGTGGGGTAGCAGGTGTTGATTCTTGGTGCGATGCGAGGACGAGTCGTTTGAGTTCTTTTGCTTGGGCGTCGATACGGAGCAAATAGATGAATACCCCCAACCACACCACCAATGCCACCGACATTGCGATGTAGATTGCCACACCAGCATCAAGTACTACTTGCATCTAGAGTGCCTCCGTTGTTTGCAACCGAGCCGAGACCTGCAAAATCGTTGCCCGGATGCGAAAAATCCACAATGCCAACAACCCAAACGTCACATT
>CAIPUQ010000036.1 GCA_903868295.1 uncultured Roseiflexaceae bacterium | reverse complement strand
CAAGTCGTGCATCTCTTTGAGGGATTTGCAGTCATCGAGCGAAATGCGGGTCAACTTGATGCCGACCTCGAGCATGTGGTTGTGCGAGTCGTTGAAGCCGGGGATAACCATGGCGCCGTTCAGATTGAGTATTTTGGTGCCGGGGCCCGCCAGTGCCAAGATGCTGGCGTCGTCGCCGGTTGCGACAATCACGCCGTTGAGCGTGGCGACCGCACTCACCTGTGGTTTGGTCGGGTCGAGCGTGATGACCTTGGCGTTGTGCAGAATCAGATTGGGCGAGAGCGTCATTGCATTCTCCTTTGGCTGCTGTTATGCAGCAGCTGCGTCTTCTGCCAGGCGGGATTGGGACTTCTGGGTGGCCGGATTAATGAAGCGTGTCGAGATCATGGTGATAATCGCGAACGCAGAAGCAATCATGAACGGGATTTGGTAGCCATAGAAGTTGAGGATGTATCCCGTCGCCAACGGCACAATCACCGCTGCCACGTGCTGCATCGTCAAACCCATCGCAATCGACGGCGCGATGTCTTGGTGTGAGGCGATTTTGCGCAAGTATGTATTGGCACCCACCCACGAAATGGGGAAGATGACACTATAGACCGTGTAACACGCCACCAACACCCAAATATTATCGCTGAACGCATACCCCGTCAGTGCCACGACGTACAATACGTTGGCCGCAGCCAGCATCGGTCGCTCGCCGAAGCGGTCGATCAACTTGCCTACACGCCGACCAATCAAGGTATTGACCAAACTGACGCCGATCAGGATCATCGTCAAGCGCGTCACATCGAGATTAAACTTGTGCGCCAACACCCATAGCCCGAACGAAAAGAAAATCTGCTGTCGGCCGCCGTCTAACAGATTGAGCATGTAATAAAATCGGTAGTCCTTGTGGATAACAATCGGTTCGCGCTTGGTTGTCACCTCGTGTGGTACGCCGTTGCGCAGACTGGGGAACGAAAAGATCATGATGCCCGCCGCCAGTGATGCCAACCCGGTCAACCAGAAGGCACTGGTGAAGGTCATCAGGTTGAGATAGAACCCTACTGCCATGATAATCATCGCCAGCAAACCACCCAAGTTACCCAAGGCGGTTACGTGCCCGAGAATGGCACCCGATTTGTTTTCGGTCGTGACACTCATCGCCAACGCATGCTGCGTCTGCAACCAGGTGTGGTAGCCCATCGAGCTGAGGATGACCCACGGGGTCACCGTGGCGAAGTCGGTCGCAATGCTGAACAACGCATAGCCGATGGCCAACGTCGTCAACGCCAACGTGGTCAGGCGTGGCAGCGACAATCGATAAAACAACGCCGTGAGGAAGATGATCAAAAAGCCCGGAATCTCGCGGATGGCGGTGATGTAGCCGAACTGCGGACCAGCTAATCGCAACTCGTTCTCGAAGAAGTTGGTCACCACTGCCTGCTGCCCCGACATTGCGAAGCTGGCCAACACGGTCGTCAGGGTAATCAGCATGAAGCCGCGTTGTGCCTCGGCCGAAGGGAGAGTTTTGCGCATCTAGAGGTTCTCCGTCTTGTGGAAGATTTCGGCCTTGGGCAAACCAAAGCGCTCGCCCAGCTCGACCGCCCAGTCGTGCATGCGCTTGTCGAGCTCGGCATTGACCGCACCGACCTGGCTTGCGTGTGCGTGCAGGGCAGCCAGCTTCTGATCAAAGACGGCCTCGATATCAATGCCGATGTTCGGCATCGGCGAACCGACAATGTACAGCTCACGTACTTTGTGCGGCAACAAGCCCTCTTCGGTCATCAGTTCGGGGAAGTCCCACGGGTTCTGCGACGCCGGATATGCCGCGGCAAGAACCGCCGTGCCCGCCGCGATATGGTCGGGGTGGTAGCGGGCGATGCCCAATGGCGTGCCCCAAAACCGTTCGGGTGACTGACAAATCAACCGCGATGGCTTGTAGGTACGTAGCACACGCACAATGTCTTTGCGCAGTTGGAGCGTCGGGTAGAGCCGGCCGTCGGGATAATCGAGGTGGATGACGCCTTTGAGCCCCAAGATCCGACCGGCTTCGGCCTGTTCTTGTTTGCGGGTGTCGATGGTGACTTGGCGAGCTGCCAGGCTGAGATCGGTCGCATCGTCCGACCCGCCGGCCGATGCATCGGTGATGACGCAGATGTAAGCGTCGTAGCCTTCGTTGATCCAGGTCAGCAGGGCGCCCGTGCTACTGAATTCTGCGTCGTCCGGGTGCGCCATGATGGACATACAGACGGGTTTGGGTTCGCTTGTCATAATTGTTACTTCTGTAGATATGGATCGAGCAACAGCGCCAATTGAGCGCGTCGTTGGGCTGGGATAACGGCAGGGTTGGTCATAATCGCCGCTGCCAAGGCGCGGTGGGCCGGGCTCTCGAAACCCGCGCCAATCAACGGCACCACCCGACGGATGATGTCTTGGGCCATGGCGACGTTGGCATGCATGGTGGCCACCACGGTTTCGACCGTGACGGCGTCGTGTGCCGGGTGCCAACAGTCATAGTCGGTCACGCAGGCCAGCATCGCATAGGCCATCTCGGCCTCGCGGGCCAGTTTGGCTTCGGGCAGGGCCGTCATGCCGATCAGATCAAAGCCGCGCCGGCGGTTCTCGTTGCTCTCGGCAAGTGTCGAAAACTGCGGGCCTTCCATGCACACATACGTCCCACCGCGATGGAACGCCGCGCCAGCGGAAGTGGCAGCAGTGGCCAAACGATCGCTCAGACCGGCGTCGAACGGTTTGTCGAAGGCCACATGGGCCACGATCCCCTCGCCAAAAAATGTATTCGGGCGCATCCCTGTCGTCCGATCGTACAACTGGGTGGGGATGACAATCTGACCAGGGGCATAGTCGTCGCGCAGGCTACCGACCGCACTGACGGCGATCAGCGAGCGAACCCCGAGCATGCGGAAGCCGTAGATGTTGGCCCGGGCCGGCACTTCCGTCGGCGTGTAGCGATGCCCGACCCCGTGCCGCGGCAAGAATGCCACGCGCTGGCCGGCAATGGTGCCGATAACATACGAATCACTGGGTGCGCCGAATGGCGTCGTAAGCTGGACTGTCTCGACATCGGTCAGGCCAGGCATGCTGTATAAGCCGCTGCCACCGATGACACCAATCGTCGCGTTCATGGATAGCCTCATATGGGGATTGACGTTCACGTTGCATCATTTTATACTGAAATCGTGCCCATCGAATGCACACAAGGAGTCCCCTATGACCACCACAAGCTATCACGTCGCCGGCATTTCGTGCGATCACTGCGTGCGCGCCATCACCTCCGAAGTCAGCGACATCGCCGGGGTGCGCACTGTCAGCATTGATATCCCCACCAAGACTGTCACCATCGAGCACGCCGATGTGGCTGCACCCGTGTTGATTGCCGCCATCAACGAGGCCGGCTTCGACGAGGTCGTCGCCAACTAGGTATGTACACAT
>CAIPUQ010000035.1 GCA_903868295.1 uncultured Roseiflexaceae bacterium | reverse complement strand
GGTGCGTCATCGGCGCTGATTCGGATGCGCTCGGGTTGGACGATGCCGTCGATGATGACGAGCAGATAGTCGATACTCGAGGTGGTGCGCAGGCGGGCGGTGACCGCAGTGCCTGCAAAAACAAACGCAATCTGCGCACCCTGCCAGCCGACGCTGGGTTGGGAAGGATTCGTCCTGTCCCAGCGCCCCATGTAGCGCAGGTCGGGGTGGTCTGGTGCGACGACGCTGGGCTGCGCTGGTGCACTGGGAACAAGCCGGCGATACAGCGCCACGGCAAGTGCTGCAATCGACAGGAGTCCGGCTGCGAGAATGACATGGCGGCGTGATGTCATGGCTACCCCTGTTCAGCGTATCTGGTACGCATGCGCGCTCCGGCTTATCGTCTGGATGACGCCGTAGGCGCAGATTTCGTCATCACCAATTACCAGGCGTGACAACTGCAGTTCGCCCGCATAAATGGTCAACACGTACTCATTGCGGCGGTAGTCGAGCGTGCCCCAGGCATGTCCCGTCGCCCAAAAAACGCTGCTATTGGGGGCCAGCGGGTCGAACATGAGCTCGCCGTTCGTAGCGTTGTACATCTGCCCCGACCAGGCCATCAGCAAGCCAAAGCTGGCCATCGCCCGCGAGTAGTGGTGTCCACACTCGGCCTCGTCAAACGGATTACGGCGGGCACCGTCGTAGCGGGCGCGGATATCGCTGACCACCTGGACTGCCTCGGTACGCAAGCCGGCATAGATCATGCTGCCGGCGGCGGCGTATTCGAAGCCGGTCATGACCTCGTTGAAGTACGGGAATGGCCGTTTGGGGCGATTGCCGCGGGGGTACGACGCCATCAGCAGGGCTGTTTCGTCGCCCAACACAAAACTGCGCATGTGATTGAAGTGGTCTTCAAAGCCGACCTTGCGGTTGTGCGTGTAGATGCTCTGGAGCGTCGTTTTGAGTTGTTTGGCGGCGGTCAGATTGCCAATCCCACTGATGGATGCCAGGTACTGACCGACGAGTTGATCGACGAGGCAGCCGTCGCCGAGCTGGAGTTCAGGGTCGCTCAGGTCGGAGGCTCCCATCACCATGTGGCGGATGCCGGGGGCGATGTTGGCGGCGTCGCCCGGCGGCCGGATTTCGTGCCGGTAATACTCGCCGTTGAACAAATTGTCTTGGCTCCAGTCGCGGCCGGCCTTGTAGAGGCGCCAGCATTCGCGAGCGAAGTCTTTGTCGTCGACGGCGCGGGCCATTTCTTCGGCGGCGCGCAGGGCAGCCAGGTACCAGAACTGCATCTGCGGATTGGGACCGAAGTACTCGACGTCCATGGTGTTGTGCTGGCAGCCCTCCATCACGCCGTCACGGTCGCCGTCCCAGCCGTTGGGGATCCAGGCAAACGACAATGCCGCTTTGGCCTTGGGATACAGGCGCGCCAGCCAGCCGGTGTCGCCGCTCAGGCGCCACTCGCGGAACAGTTTGACGATCGTCCCCATCTGCCCGTCGGCTGCTGCGGTGGGCCAGGCTTGGGCGTTGGCGAGCGGCAAACCAATGCGGAAGCTCATGAAGCCGTCGTCGCGGGTGGCGTGCAAAAACTCGTTCTCGCGCATGATTTTGGCCAGACCGCCAAACAAAAACGGCGTCGCCTGCTCGTAGTTCCACACATGCGTACACGATCCGAAACACGATCCACGGGTGTTGTCGTTGCCTTCCCAGCCATAGAACCGGCCGTCGGCGGTGCGGAAGGTCGTCTGACTACGGAGCGTACTGAGATTGAACAACGCCGCCTCGATCAACGGTGCGGGCAGGGTGGCGCTGGTAAGCGCATCGACGAATTCGTGGGTACGCGCGGTCAAATCAGCCAGACGTGGGGCTGTTTTGGTCAGTACATCCCAGGCGTCGGCGTATTGGGTCGTGTAGTAGTTGCCTACCACGGTGTCGGTGTATTCGCCGAAGTGCATCGCGCCGTACTCTTCGGAGCGCCAGGCCATTCGCTGCGGGAAGTGCCAGCTGAGCAGCAGGGTGACCGTCGCCGTCCCGTGCGGCGCCAACGTCTGGTGTTGGGCAATCGAGCCGATGGGTTTGAGTGCGGCGGATAGGCGCGGCTCGAGGCGCCCGTCGGCACGGAAGTCATCCCAAAAGTCCAGCAACGAATCGCCCCAGGTATAGTCCGCCCAGCCGGTACGTGTCGTCACATCGGCTGCATCGAGCAACGCCAGCGCCAGCGTGCCTTCGAATTCGCTCCCGGCCAAGGCAGGTGCCGGTGCATACGCAAGCCCGTGCAGGCGTTGAGCAGTGCGCTCGGCGATGGTGTTGCGCTGGGCGGTTTTGTCTGCCTCGCTCTGGGCAAAGAAATCGTTGAAAATCGCCGACCCATACGCCCCGTTGGCCGGCGAGCTCCCGATGAAGTTTTGCAGGGCGGCCACGAAGTCGAGCTGGAGCGCATCGGCACTCGTATTGGTGAAGGTGTAGGTCAAGACGGCAATGGGGATACCGCTGTCGTCGGCATTCGGCGGTGTGAGCGGATTGAAGGCCTCGAGGGTCACGGTGACTGGCACATCAGGATCGCTCAGATGGACGGTCGCAAAGGGGTAGCTCGCATCGAATGAGGCATGGCGGAAGCGTGGCAGGCCGTGATGCGCCACGGTCGCGCCGAATGCTCCTTGGTAGTCGGACAGCTCCAGTGGTCCCTCGAGCGCTTTGACGATGGGGTCAGCCCCCGGCGCTTGGATGCGCACCGCCATGAAGGCCGTGTCGGGGCGGAACCCTTTGGCCGGCCGATTGCCTACCTCCCAATCACGCAAATCCCCACGCCCGCCCAACGAGACGGTGCCGGTGCCGATGCCGCCGATGGGCATGGCGATGTTGCGCAGATGTGCGCTGTCGTAGGACTGTACCGGCGTGCGCGTGGTGCGGCTCATGGTCGTATCTTTCGTTTTGGTGGCGTGTTAGGGGTGGATTTGTTCGTGGTGGGTTGCATCGATACTGGCCATCAGGGAGCAGAGCAGCGTGTTGACGGGGACGGGGATTCCATGACGTGCTGCCGCTCGCACAATCGCCCCATTGATGGTGGGAATCTCGCTCGGGCTGCCGCGCAGGACATCTGAGAGGGTCGAAGAGCGGTTTGCTGCTGTTGCAGTAGCGACCTGCAACGCATGTGCG
>CAIPUQ010000034.1 GCA_903868295.1 uncultured Roseiflexaceae bacterium | reverse complement strand
GCGAAGCGGTCAAACCAGGTGTCGCCGAGTTCGGCCCGGCTGAGCCAGATTTGGATTTTGCCGTGTTCGTCTTCGATGTGGGCGAATGCCAATTTGCCCATCACGCGGCGGGCTCCGACAATGCGACCGACCACGGTGACGCGCTCGCCGCGCTCCATCATGCCATCGAAGTCAGCGAGTACGGCCGAGATGATGTGGGTGCGCTGGGCGCGGGCAGGGTAGCCCTCGATGCCAGCGGCACGCAAACGCGCGAGCTTGTCGGCGCGTTGGAGTTGCAGATCGTTGAGTTCCATTGCCTACTCGATTCCGTTCAGGGTGCGAGATGAAAAAAAGGTACCCGCGAGACGGCGTTGCCGTCCACGAGTACCGTCGGACGACAATCAGCGAATGGACTTAATCGTGCACTTGGTCGGCCCGTTGGGGGTCTGTACGGTGACTTTGTCCTTGACGCGGCGACCAATCAGGGCGATGCCCAGCGGCGACTCGTTGGAGATGCGTTGTTCTTTGGGGTTTGATTCGGCGCTGCCGACGATGCGGTACGTCTCGGCATCGGTCTCGCCTTCGTACACAATCGTGACGGTCGAGCCGATACGGACTTCCTTTACGTCACCGGTATCTTCTTCGATAATCTGGTGTCGGGCGAGGATGTCGCGGATTTCTTTGATTTTGCCTTCGAGAAAGCCCGAAGACTTTTTGGCGTCTTCGTATTCGCCGCTCTCGGAGATATCACCGAGCTCTTTGGCTTGATTGATGCGTTCTGCGACTTCTGCGCGCCCCTCGGTCTCGAGCAGTTTGAGCTCTTCTTCGAGTTTGATTTTGCCGTCGCGCGTCAGGTAGGTAATGCGGTCGCTCATGGTAGGGTTACCTCTCATGCCGGTCGAGAATGGCAAACAATAACAAAACTGAGAGGTATGCTCTCAGTTCAACGGTGAAGACAGGGCCATTCCTCATTGCAGTATAGCGCGTTTGTCACGGTTTTGCAATTATTGTGCATGTTTGACAGTCAGGCTGTGCATCTCGTACAATGCAGTGCATGCGGGAGTGGCGTAGTGGTAACGTAGGAGCCTTCCAAGCTCATGTCGAGAGTTCGATTCTCTCCTCCCGTACCAATTGATAGTCTTTTTCTTGCGATTAATAGATGATGCACCAATTGCCGTACTCTCTATGTGTGGCAGTTGGTGCATTGTTCATTGTGTGCCTTCGGAGCGTGCGTACATACACCGACTGGGCGTTACCACCCCTTGACTGTCAATTTCTGCAGTGCAATCCAGTCACTCCCTCACAACGATACGCTCCTGCGACAGAGTCACCGGTGACAAATCCAGTGATGCACGCGTTTGATTTGTCCGGCATTTCTCTTTTTGTAAAAATAAACAAATTAAAAATATTCTTGAATGTGGTTTTGTATAAAAAATGATACAATACGTGACATTCATTTTACTATTTAGAAATGTATCCCATGCAACCGACCACACTCCGTACGCGTGCCCTTTCGATGTTGTTGGTATGTGTGCTGTGTGCACTCGTATTGGGGCGGACCGAATCCCCGACAACCAACCCTGAGCCTGGGCTGGTCCGACGGACACTTCCAATAGTCGCAGAACCGACCTATGCTTGTGCAGGGCAGACCAAGACGCTGTCGGAGATTGCCGTTGAGCGTGCTATTTCGGCTGCCGATGTCAACGATATTGTGCGGTATTACGGGATCACGCCTGCGGTTTTTTGTACAATCCCAGCGGACAGCATCACCAGTGCCATTGCAGTAATCGCCGAAAAGCGAGCGAAGGGTCAGCCCATCGAAAACCCCACGACTCTGCGTGATCGTGACGGAGTGAGCATTGTCGAAAAGCGGATTCAAAACAAACGGGCAGCGCAAAAAGATATCACCAACCGTGACTACGAAGCATCATTGGCCAGCGGTGACATGAGCGGCGTCAAGCCCGATCAGCTCTGGACGTTATTGCGCGAGGTGTCTGACACGGGCGTTATCACGGCAGACGGATTGATGACGGGCAAGCGGCAGGCAGATGTGTTGCGGAGTCGCACCCAAGGGCGTGCTGCTGGGGTGAATAATCTGAGTTGGACGAGCATTGGGCCGGGCAATGTCGGTGGGCGTATCCGCGCGATGGTCATCGACCCGGTCAACCCGCTCATCATGTATGTGGGTGGCGTGACCGGCGGCATGTGGAAAACCACCAACGGCGGCGCGTCGTGGTTCGCCTTGTCGGATTTCATGGCGAATCTCGCCATCCACTCGCTGGTGATGGACCCGGTTGACCGCACCATTCTGTATGCAGGTACGGGCGAAACGTTCCGTGGCGCCGGTGTGTTCAAATCGACCGACTCGGGTGCGACATGGGCCCAAATCGCAAGCACGGCGACCAGTGACTTTTATTATGTGCGGCGCATGGTGATTGCACGGCCTGCGGGTGTGAGTACGCTGATCGCTGCCACCGACACGGGGCTGTTTGTGTCGACGAATGCTGGCGTCAGCTGGACCAAACGCATCACGGGCAGCCTGATGGATGTCGAAGTCGATCCCAACAATCAATCCAATCTGAGTGCGAGCGGGTATGGATCGCTGGCCTACTCGACCAATGGTGGTACGAGCTGGACCATAAGCACACCATTCGGCGGTACGGGGCGGGTCGAATTGGCATATGCAACATCAACGAGCGGGACGATGTATGCCTCGGTCAACAACAACGACGGTGAGCTCTGGAAGAGCACCAATGGCGGCGTTGCATGGACCAAAAAAATCGTCGCGTCATTGGCGCAAGGTGATTACGATAATACCGTGTGGGTCGATCCGACGAATGCCAACGTGGTGGTTTGGGGTGGCACAGATTTATACAAAACCATCGATGGCGGGACCACTAAAACGCAGTATAGCGAATGGTGGCGTTGGCCACTGTCGCCCCACGCGGACAATCACCTCATCATCGCGCACCCGTCGTTCAATGGGACTACCAACAAAACGATTTTCGTGACCAATGACGGTGGTGTCTGGAAGGCAGCCGACTACTCCACCGCAACGAGCACCAGCGGATGGCAAGAGCTGAACAACACCCTCGGAATCACACAGTTTTATGCGGGTGTGGGGAATGCAGCAGTTGGCCGTATCACTGGTGGAACGCAGGACAACGGCACCCAAGAATACAACAAGTACACCGGTTCAGAAAACTGGTCAATGACAACGGGTGGGGATGGTGGATTTTCGGCTGCGGATGCGGTGAATTGGTATGGGGAATATGTCTACCTCCAAGGCCTGTGTCGTGCGGTGTGGGATGGTTCGTGTACCGATATCAACGGCGCGCGCACCTACTATGACGCGGTGACGGGCTGGCAGACGGTCTGGAAGGGCGCGCCGTACGAAATCAGCGATGCCAAGAACAAAACCGCCAACTTCATTGCACCGTTCATCTTGGACCCAAACAACACCAACACGATGATTGCCGGCGGGCGTTCGTTGTGGCGTACCGCCAACGTCCGCGAACCACTCACCAACACTACTGGACCGACGTGGAAGGCAATCAAGGCAGCGGTGGCGTGTGTCGATGCATATTCGTGCTACATAAGTAATATCAGTAGCATTGCTGTGCAGCCCAGTAATTCTGACGTCATCTATGTGGGGACCAATGGCGACGGGTCCGCGACATACCAGAGTAAGCTCTATAAAACGATAAATGCCACGGCCGTAACCCCAACGTGGACACTCGTCGATACCGGACTGCCCGATCGGACCATTACGCGGATTGTAGTCGACCCGACCACGACCACAACGATCTACGCGGTGTTTGGTGGCTATAGCAGTGGGAATGTGTGGCGCTCGACCAACGGGGGGGCAAGCTGGGCAGTTCGAGACGGGTCCCTGAGCTTGAATTTGCCAGACGTTCCCGTCTACAGCATGGCAATCAATCCAACGAACGCGAATTGGCTGTACGTGGGCACTGACTTGGGTGTTTTCACGAGTGAAGATGCCGGAGCTACCTGGCAGGCATCCAACGACGGTCCCGTCAACACGGCAGTCTATGATTTGCAGTGGATGGGAAACAAGCTGATTGCAGCAACCCACGGACGTGGCATGTTTACTGCACAGGTCGGGGCACCGACGATAGAAAGTGTGCGTGGGACGGTCATCAATGCAACGACGATTGATTTCACGGCTTTATTCAGCGAAAACGTCACGAGTGTGGACGCCGCGGATTTTATTGCAATCGGCACAGGATCGGCGACGGGGACGATTAGTAGTGTGACTGGTAGTGGTGATACATACACGGTGCGGGTGACCGTAGCCGGGAGCGGAGTACTGACCCTCAGTGTCCGTGCGACTGCGACAATCAACGATGCGACCGGCACAGCAATGACGAATGTCGCTGCGAGCGACACGCAGTCATGTGCCGAACAGAGCGGGTGGGTCTGTCCGTTGTCTGTGACAACCGCAAACGATACCGGCATTGGTTCGCTCCGAGCGGTCTTGGACAAAGCCCCGAGTGGGAGTGTCATCGCATTTGCAAGTGCGCTCGAAGGGCAGACGATTACTCTGGCGTCGGAGATTTCGCTTGCCAAAACGGTGACGATCGATGGCGGAATGACGACCACGAATGTCACCGTGAGCGGGGGCAATACGACGAGATTATTCCGCGTCACATCCGGCGGGAACGTGACGCTGCGGCGCATCAACCTGACTGGTGGTGTGGCGCAGATGGGAGGAGCGGTCTCGGTCGACGTCGGGGGTACGGTAGCGGTTGATCGTGGTGCTGTATATGCCAATTCTGCTTGGTTTGGCGGCGGGCTGTATGTCTATGGAACGGCTTCGATAAGCAACAGTACTTTTTACCTCAATGACACGTTCCAAGGTGGACTGCATCGTGATAATTCTGGCGATGGCGCTGCGATCTATACGGAACCAGGGACCACCCTGACAATGCTTAACAGTACAGTTGCATACAACAACACAGGGTATATGGGAGTGTCGCTGCAGGGAACCTCGATTATCCGGAATACCATCATGTCCAATTCACTCAATTACACAGGGACCAGGGCGAGTATTTACGACTGTTATTCGTGGGGAGCATTGACCATTGCCAATTCTGCTGATCAATCAGGAGCGTGTTCATCGACGTATAACGGTGACCCGGGATTGGGAGTATTGGGGTTGAATGGAGGTGGCACACGGTCATATACCATCCCTATTTCAGCAGCAGTCAAAGCGGTATACCATCATGGCGACGCAGCTGTATGTGCGGCGAGCCCGGTAAACGGTATCGACCAGCGCGGGGTACTTCGGACTGCACCATGTGATATCGGTGCATATGAATATGATGACCCAGTAGCGACGGCGACTCCGACGGCAACCCACACATCCACCGCGACGGCGACTCATACCGCAACAGCAACGCCATCGAACACCGCAACATCCACCCCGACATACACCTATACTGCAACGGCGACGCATACGGCGACGTACACCCCATCGCTGACGGCCACTCCGACGGCGTCGCATACGGCGACACTCACGGCGTCCAAAACCGCCACTCCGACGGCATCACAAACGGCGACACTGACGCCTAGCGTGACTGCGTCGAAGACCCCCACCAACACTGCGACGAATACGCCTACCGTGACTGCGTCATACACGTCGACCAACACTGCGACGAGCACGCCAACGGTGACGGCGTCGAACACTGCAACCCTGACTGCATCGAACACAAAGACATCCACACCGGCAGAGACAGCGACGTCCAGCGCTACCGTTACATCATCCAAAACTGCGACGGCCACTGCATCCAGTACACCGACGTTTACCGCATCCAAAACGGCAACCTCTACTGCTCCAAATACGGCGACACGGTCGAGCACACGCACACAGACGGCAACGAACACCCGTACTGCAACCAAAACGGCGACACGTACGAGCACGAGCACATTGACCAAGACACCGACGAAAACTGCGTCGCAGACCCGTACCAAGACTGCCACACGGACGCGGACGAGCACGCGGACACTCACCCCGACCAAGACACGTACCAAGACGCGGACCATGACCCCATCGAAGTCGCCCATCCCGACACGGACTGGAGTGGTGCTACGATAGGAATAATCGCACTCTAATGTATCAACACCCCGCAGGATTCGTCCTGCGGGGTGTTCTGTATCCTGCGCGATAGGCAAACAATGATCGTGTCGCGTGTGCTGGGGGTTGCACTGCAGGCTTAGAGCAACGAGACGGCTCTGCGGGGTTTGTTGATGCTCGTGATGTAGGCTGTCATGATGGTTTGGAAGCTGATGTTCATGTCAATCGGCAATCCAAACGCACCGGACTCTTCGAGGGTCGCAAAACCATGCACAATGCTGCGGAAGCCACGCAGGACATGGGTCCGATCTGCCCCTGATAACTCAAATGGAATAAGGATACGCTCGAGTAAATCCATCAGCGATCGATTAGCTTGGACTAGCTCGGGGTTCGGTTGGCTTTGGGGGTGGAGGGTAGCGGCGTAGATGCCCGGATTGATGATGATGAAGCTCCGATATGCCTCGGCAATGGCGAGCAACGCATCAGCCCCGCCGCGGCCGATGGCGGCGTCTTGGCAGCGCAAAAACAATGCCTGCGCACCAAATCCGGCGAGTGCCGCCTGGAGCGCATCGAGGCCGTCGACGTGATTGTAGAGCGATGGAATTTTGATGCCCAGCTCTGCCGCGATGGGCGCCAACGTCAAGGCGGCAAAGCCGTAGGTGTTGACATGCCGGGCGGCGGCTTCGACGACGAGTGTGCGTGTGACGCGTTGCTTGGCCATTTCATGCTCACTATCAAGAAAACTAATGTAGTTTGATTTTATACGAAAATTGTAAGGGTGGTGGGTTCTTTGTATTGATGCTGACGAAAGGGAATAGAGCGGGGCTTCTTCGCGGTAAAGAAGATTCTGGGAGCAATTGCGACCCTATAGAAGATGGCACCGCACTGAACGTGCGATGCCATGACGGGTAGGCGGGGGAATGTCATGACGGGTAGGCGGGGGAGTGCCGTGATGGGTGGGCGGGGGGAATGTCATGACGGGGTACGTTGAGCGGGGCTTATTACATTAAGCCCCGCTCGAAATAGCGGTCGCCCGCTTCGCGGGGCATGACGGCCTCGCTCGCGAACCAAAGCGACGCTTGAATGTTGGTCAGGAGGGACGCAACGAACCTTTCAGCGG
>CAIPUQ010000033.1 GCA_903868295.1 uncultured Roseiflexaceae bacterium | reverse complement strand
TGATGCCCTGGTGACGACCGTTGTGCCACTCACCACGGCCCCCCGGAGTGTGGTGGTCACTATGAGTCGAACCGTCCTCGCAGACATCCGCACCCAGGGTGATGTGCCCGATACAGCCACCTGCGTTGCGCGCGTCGTACATGCGCTCGAACAGTTGTGCACACCAACGCTCCGACCGGTCCTCAACGGCACAGGGGTCCTCTTGCAGACCAATCTCGGGCGGGCACCGCTGAGTGTAGCGGCCCGCACCGCCATGCAGGCTGCTGCAGGATCCGCATCGATTGAATACGACCTCGCACGCGGCAGCCGCGGTGAACGCAACCGCCATTTGTCGCCGCTGTTGGCCCATTTGACTGGCGCCGAGGGCGGCATTGCCGTCAACAACACCGCCGCTGCAGTGCTGTTGATCCTCACCGCGTTGGGCGCCGGGCGCGAAGTCATTGTGTCGCGTGGCGAGGCAGTCGAAATCGGTGGCGGTTTTCGCATCCCGGACGTGCTCCGCCAAAGCGGTGCCACGTTGGTCGAGGTCGGCACGACCAATCGCACCTATGTACGTGACTACGAGGCCGCGATCAACGAACGCACGGCAATGATTTTGTGCGTCCACACCAGCAACTTCCGCCAACTCGGATTTGTGCACACGCCCGACAAACGCGAATTAGCTGATTTGGCGCATCGGCATGGGATATTGCTGGTCGATGACGTCGGCAGCGGATCACTCATCGATGTCACGCCGTATGGGTTGACCGCCGAACCACGTGTGCCCGAAAACGTTGCTGCGGGAGCTGATCTGGTCTGCTTCAGCGGTGACAAGCTCCTCGGCGGCCCGCAAGCGGGACTCATTGTCGGCAAAAATAGCGTCCTCCAACGCCTCGCCAAACACCCGTTGATGCGCGCATTGCGCCTCGACAAAGTCGCCATTGCTGGTATTCATGCGACGTTGCTTGCCTATGTCATGCAGCACGCCGAAGCCGAAATTCCCATCTGGCAGATGATTAGCAGCCCATTGAACTCCCTGTCAGAGCGCGCACACGATCTCCAACACCACCTCGGTGCTCCATGGGAGGTTCGGCCGGCGACCAGCACCATCGGCGGCGGCGCGCTCCCAACCGATACCCTCCCATCGTGGGCCATCGTCTTGCCTTGTGCACAACCCGATGCGGTGGCAGCACACGCACGTCGGCTCGCGCCAGCACTCGTCGGGCGGGTCCAAGACCATGCCTTTTGGATAGATCTGCGCTCGATACTTCCATCCGACGACCCGTTGGTATTGGATGCTTGTCGACACCTTGCGTCTGATACGGATGCTGTTCGCATCGATGCATCGGCACCGTTAAAAAACGACCGCATGTAGTAAATGCCGTATTGGTATGCTATAATTCCAAAATAATTCTGTGATATGCGATGGTCATGAATATATTCTCGCGACCCTTCGGATGGTATTGGTACGCACTTCTGCTCACCTTGTGGCTGTGTAATTACGCAGTCGTCCAGGGTGATGGCGGTGTGTGGCAAGTGAATGCCTCGAGTCCTACCATTGCGAACTACAGCACAGGGGTTGGCGAACGCGAGTATTCCGAGTACTTCGGCGAAACCATGTGGTTCCGTCATATCAAGCGCCTCGGGGCGCTCCCCATCCCCAACACCGTCGAACCGCGTGTTGTCGACATGCAAATCATCACACGCGCCGAAGACCCGCCCGCGAGCATCACCCTCCGTTCCGCGACGCACACCATCCCGCTCCCTACGACGCCGCACCACTACCACATCCACTTATATATCCCTGCAGAGACGCAATACACCGTCGAGTGCAACAACCGCGACGTGCAAGTTGCGTATCTCCAAAACATCTGTATGGCGTTTGTCAGCGCACGGGGTGAGCAGCCACTCCCTGGACGAAGCGATGTAGATATCGGCTACATCATCCCTATCCTCGCTTGGATGGGGTTGGTGGTCGTTGCATTGCATGCCAGCCGTGCCCCGAGCACCACTTCGTGGGTGCTGGTGTCCGTGGCCGGGGCAATGGTTTTGATGCTGCTCGAAAAGTACAACCTGCAGATTGTGAGCTGGCGCTACGGGATCCTCAATGTCTTTGGCGGCGCGATAATCCTCATCTGGGGGAGCGAGCGTCTCAGCTTCCGCACACGGCAAACGGTGATTGTGTTGGTCGTCGCACTCGTCCTCAAAATATCTGGCTCGATTGCGCCCGGAGCTCCTGCAATCGACGTCCCTCTGCATGCCCAACAGCTCGAGAATGTGATGCTCGGCAACCTTTACCTGCAGAATTCCGGGACGCTCAACCCGGTCGCAGGCAACAAAGCCATTACGCAGACCTACCCGTACCCGCCTGCAATCTACCTCTTGATTGCGCCGATTGCCTTGTTGTTCCAACCGCCGTTTAGCCTCGATGCGGTGGTCAGTATCTCGACCATGCTTCTCGACGCACTCTTTGTGGTGGGGCTCATCTGGTTGGTCCATGCGAATCGCCTGTCGCAGCGGGTCGCGGTCTTGACGAGCATGGTGTATCTGTTTTTTCCACAATCGTATGTCCTCCAAAACTACCCCAACACCGCCCAAGCACTGGCACAGGCTGCAGGCTGGATTTTTTTGTTGGTCGCCGCCGCCAATCCGAACCCACAGGGGCTCAACCAGCGCATCGGGCTGAGTATGCTCGCGTTATTGAGCGTTGCCGGGCACTTCGGCGTGTTCATCACCATGAGCTTGGTGCAGGCCTGGGCATTTGTCTTGGGGGGGTTGCGCCGCACAACGGTCTACTGGGTCGTTACCGGTGCGTTCGTCTCGGTGCTCTATTACAGTCAATATGTCGCCCTGATCCTCGATCAAGTCAAACGTTTGGACAACCAGGTACAGCTTACCTGGATGCAAGATTTCGCACTGCTCTGGCAGAAGGGGATCAATGATCATTACAGCGGAGTGGTCTTTGTCGTTGCAACACTCGCCATCGGACTCACAACCCTGCGCACCCGACCGCTGCTCCGTCAGCTATGGTGGTCAGCCTATGCCACAGCGCTCATGCTCGGGGTTTTGCGCATTGCCTTTGATATCAACCCAACGCGGTTTGTGATTATGCTTTCGCCGCTCGTTGCGCTCGGGATGGGCATGCTTGCACATCGCTATATGCGCTCGCGGGCGGGGCGTTGGCTGGTGTATTTCTTCTTTATCAGTCAAGCACTCATCGGCATCATGACCTGGTACACCCTCAAAATCGACCACGACATGATACGCTGGTCACTCCCACAATAACGGCTCGTTACCATACAGATACGTCCGCACCGTCAGCACCAAATCAATCAGATTGGCCGACAGTGGCGCGATCTGTTTGTCACGGATAAGCATGTGTGCGTACTCGAGTTGGCGCACGACAATAGCCTCCAGCGCGTCGCCCCGGGGCATCGATTGGTGCAGCCGCAGGTTCGTACACGCGGTACTCAATTGCACGGCAGTACGCCCATCCCCCTCGGCCAACGCCAACCCAGCACAGATATCAATCACAAACAGCATATCGTTGAGTCCACCGCTGCGTTCGAGCACACGGAACGCCTTGACCAAATAAAACCGCGCATCTGCCGCTCGATTCCAGAGTGCGCTTATCGCAGCGATGCGCAAATGCACTGCAGCGGTGTTGGAGGGCGCATTGAGCTTTTGGAAAATCTGCTCGGCTTTGATGAGCTCTTGACGCGCCAGTTCGTAATCGCCCATCGTGGTATAAATCAACCCGCGGTTTGCGTGCGCATCTCCACGGCCATGCGACACCTGCGTCGATCCATACAAGGTCAGCGCTTCGTCGTTTGTCTTGAGAGCCTGTTGCAGTTGGCCGGCAATGCCATAGACGTAACTCAACGTGTCGTAACACCGGGCAACCCAGTACTGCTCTTCGAGGCGTTCAAACTGCGCCAGTGCACGCAGCATCAAGCGTTCTGACTCGGCGATTCCAATCATCTGCAATCCATGCAGGGCACATTCGAGCGCGGCCATTGCCCATATATCCGACTGCCCCCGTTGTTCGGCAACACGCAGCGCGGTTTGCAGACTCAACACCGTGCGCTCTACCATCCCCCGGTGCCCATAAAAACTGCCTAAGGCATACATCAATGGCGCATACAGTACGTGGCCTTCACCGATCACACGGGCGACTTCGTCCGTAATCGTGCACCATTCTGCACATACGCCATACCGAATCCAAATCATCCGCCAATGCACGGCGAGGCGAGCAACGGCTTCGGTCAATCCATACTGTTGCATGACCGCGACCAACTCGAGCACTGCCAACACTTCGTGGGGGTGAATCAGATTCGCATAGTG
>CAIPUQ010000032.1 GCA_903868295.1 uncultured Roseiflexaceae bacterium | reverse complement strand
GAGTGGGCACGACTAGACTGCTTTGCGTTGTATTTTGCGCAGACGCATGAGCCAGCGGGCAGACCCAACCGTACCAACCAAACCAGCCGTCACTCCCAACAAGGGGAGCATGCTCGGTTCGGGTTGCTGTGCAACGAGGGGGACCGATGCGTCGGCTACCCGTTCAGAATCAGGAGCTGCAGCGTCGGCAGGTGCTGCTTCAGCGGGTGCATCGGCCAGCATGGGAGCTGCCACCGACCCTTTGAGGTGGAGCTGATCGGGTGCGCTGACTTGGTCGTACCCGCTGCCAAAGAGGAGAGCGACACAGAGGCAGGCTGCCACGCCCAGGGCCGGCAAGAACTGCCCACCCGGCGGACTAATCAGCCACCAGCGCCAGCCGCGCGCCTGTTGCATGGTCTGCGCATCGAGTCGCAACGAACGTGCCGGCCGGGCGGCGGGCATATCGTGCAGGAGCTCACGCATCATCACAAGCTCGCTGAATGCATCGGCGAGCATTGGTTCGGTTCCAAAGCGAGCCCGCAAGGCTGCGCTCTGGTCTGCTGGCAATTCGTTGTCTGCCATGGCCTGCAGCAGGCTCATATCGCTATGCGAAATAGTGCTCATGTCTACCACATCTGTCTCTAGGTCTCTTCGTCAGCAATAAGACGCCTGACGGTGGGAAAGAGTTCCGCCGCCACAAAAATCTCACGGAGACGTGCCCGTGCACGGTTCAAACGCGACTTGACCGTCCCGATGTTGGCACCGGTGACGACTGCTATCTCGTCATACGACATGCCTTCTATATCGCTCAAAATGACCACCGTACGCTGGTCGAGGGGTATTTGTAGCAGTGCCACAGAAATGGTCCGATGCAACTCAGCGCGCATCAGATGCTCCTCGGGATTGGGCGTCGTGTCAGCAATTTGTAATGCCGGTGACTCGTCTTCGTCACGTGGGTTCGTGTCGAGTGACACACTGGGGTGCCGTTTATTCGAGCGCAACACGTCCCGGCACGCATTCGCTACGATGCGCATTAACCAGGGACGGAACTCGCCACGCAACGACGGCAGATGACGATAGGCCGAAATAAACGCATCCTGCGCGACATCGGCTGCCGCATCTGCATCGCCGAGCATACGAAAGCACAAGCCGTAGGCGCGGTTTTGGTAGCGCTCGACGAGTTGATTAAAGCTGTCGTTATCACCCGCGAGTGCGGCAGATACGAGTATTTGGTCTTCGCTCGGTGCTGTCACGCCACTAACCCTTTACCACGGTTTGAAGTACTCATGATGTGCGACGTGTTCGACAAAAATTTGTGCCTCGGGATCATATACATGGCGACGAATAGACATCCGCTCACCCGTAATCTCAATCGTATTGTACGCGAATTGGTGTTTTTCGCGGCCTTTGCCACGGCGAGAAGTGGTTGTGCCCGATTGACAAATGATACTGCCGTGACGCAATGTCGGCACCAGATCGCGCGTGTGACCGACATACGACAAGTGGACGTGCCCCGACAACACCGCGTCGATTTTGGCATCTTCGAAGAGGCGCGCAATCATCATCGGCTGACGTACCCCGTTGCGGCGACCGAGTCCTGGCGGCGTCAGCAAATGATGGTGCATGACCACGATGCGGCGATTGTCTGGTGGGCACGAATCTGCACTTGCCAACAGCTGCGCACGCTCGGCTTTGGTGAGATTGCCGCCGTCGATGGTCCACCCGTGCGAACTATTGGCCCCGATCAGACTGACTCCATCGAGGTGCAACACCGGAGCCACGTCGTGATGAATATGCTGGTGATAGAAGACGTTGGGATGAAAAAAACGATGCCAGAGATGAAACAACGGCACGTCATGATTGCCTGGGACCGTGAACTGCGGCTGCGG
>CAIPUQ010000031.1 GCA_903868295.1 uncultured Roseiflexaceae bacterium | reverse complement strand
GTCAACAGCAGCGCTCCTATTGACAACGATGTTTATGAACTCGGGCAATTATGGATTGCCGACTGCCAACTTTGCGTTTGGGCAGGCGGGGCTCGACCGTGCATTGTTGTACTTCATCGCGCAGGCCATTATGGCGCAGACACTGACGATCGCGATTGCCCAAGCCGGCAACTCGAACTGGCGTACGGGGTTCAAACAGATCCTCAAAATGCCACCCATCTATGCGGTGTGTGTCGCGCTGGTATTACGTTGGTTGGGGGTGTCGTTTGAAACGCCGAATGTCCTCGGCTCGTTCTTGCATGGTATTGATCTGATCTCACAGGCGACGCTCCCGCTGTTGCTGATGCTGTTGGGCATGCAACTCGCACAAGAGACGGTCATCGAGGATGTGCCGCTGACGAGTATCGCTGTGATTATCCGTCTGTTTGCCAGCCCGCTGATTGCCTACGGTGTGGCAGTTGCTCTGCAGCTGGATGCGTTGGCGACCAACGTCGTTGTGTTGCAAGCAAGTATGCCCACTGCGGTCAACATGGTGTTATATTCGCTCGAGTTCAACGCGCGCCCCAAGTTTGTTGCTGGCACCGTCGTGATTACGACGCTCCTCAGCGTCGTGACACTGACGATATTGCTGACGGTGATGGGGGTGTGATAGGGTGTTTTCGGGCAATGGCAGAGAAAAGCGCTCCGAGGATTCCCTCGGAGCGCTGTGTGTGAAGGTTGGTGACACACGCAATTGACGTTATGGAATCACCGTTGGTGTGGAGGACGGCGTAGCTGTTAAGGTGCGTGTGAATGTTTTGCTCGGAGTCAACGTGCGTGTCCGAGTCCTCGTGCGTGTGGGTGATTTGGTCTTGGTGAGTGTCGGTGCTGTGACGGTTTTTGCATCCACGTTCACGAATGTGTAGGTCGAGAGCGCGTTGGTGTACATGTTGCATTCTTCACAGCCTGCTTCGCCGGAATCGTTTCTGCCCCAGCATTTTATGCCGCCGGTGGTGAACAATGCACAAAAGTCGTACCCCAGTATGACGAATTGCTTGACGACCAACGACCCGCCGAAGTTCAAGGTCGCGAGGTTATCACCCATTTCATTTTCCGCATCACCCTTGTGCGTCGTTGTGCCGTCAGCAAGGGCTCCGCGTTCGTTGAAGCCCCAACACTTCATTGCGCCGGTGTCGAGGAGTGCACAGGTATTCGAAAAGCCGGCGTAGATTTTCTTGACGGTACGATTGGTGCCGACATTGACGGTGGGCATGTTGTCGCCCAGTTCGGCAACCGAATCGCCGAGGTTGGCGGTGCTGCCCATGCCCAGCTGCCCGGAGTTGTTGTAGCCCCAACACTTCATGGTGCTATCATCGAGCAATGCACAGACGTGATTGTTGCCCATAGCGAGTTGGGTCGCGTAGCGGCCGGTGCCCAGAAAGACGCCAGCCAATTGGCTGCCCATGTCTTCTACGCCACCAACATCGGTTGTCGAGCCAATGCCAAGGGTGCCGTGATAATTGCTGCCCCAGCATTTCACTCCGCCATTACTCAACAATACACACGACTGATTGCCGCCTGCGACAACTTGCTTGACCGTAAACGAGGTGCCGAAATCCAACGGCAACAAAGCATCGCCCATTTGGCTCACCGAGTCGCCGATGTTGATCGTTGTGCCGTTAGCGAATTCATAACCCCAACATTTGACGGCATTGGTATCCAAGATCACACAGGCATGGTCGTAGCCTGCCACGAGATCGACCACAGAGCGATCAGAACCGATAGAGACAACCGCGAGGTGGTCACCCATCTGCCCCGGCGCATTGCCGATATTGTTATTACTCCCACTACCAAGTTGTGCGCGATGGTTTCGTCCCCAGCATTTGACCTGCTTGGTGTTCAAGAGTGCACAGGTGAAATACTCGCCTGCGACGACTTTGGTGGCGGTGATGCCGGTACCGAGATCTACGGTAGCGAGATTCCTGCCCATCGTGCCTGCAGACTTGCCGCGTGCAGTTGTGTCGCCGTAGCCGAGCTGCCCCTCACCGTTATACCCCCAACATTTGATGGTGCCATTGGAAAAAAGTGCGCAGACGTGCCCTTCACCGGCAGCAATCTGTGTGACGGCCACCGAGGCTTTGCTCTCGGTCGCAGTGGTGCGTGGTGTCTGACTGGTAGCGCCGATGGCAATACAGACAGACAGCAACGAACAAATGAGCGCGTAGACTTTGTTCTTCATGCATCCTCCAAGATCGCCGCCGCCGACGAAGCGTTGCAGCATTAGTTATCGAATAAAATATCGCGAATTCAAATTATACTCTATTATTTTTACCATTGCCATTTTCATATTGGCATATCGTTAGGAATAGGAAAACGAACCCCCACGTGACTCGGCAGAGCCTCGTGGGGGTTGATGTTCTGAAACGCGACGGGTATGTAGGCGCGCGGTTTATTGTTCCCCGCTGATTTCTTTGAGGCGGAACTGGGCTTGTTCGAGCAATGTGCGGCTTTCTTCGACCAATGCGGCGCCACGTTGATAGAGGGCGAGTGATGCTTCGAGCGACAGGTCGTTCTGTTCGAGTTGGGCGGCGATTGCTTCGATATCGCGGAGCATCGCCTCGAGGGATGGTTTTTCGGTCATGATTGGTGCTCCGTCGTCTGTGCGGGGAGGACCCCGTCCGCGAATTGAATGCCGATGGATGTGCCGGTAGGTGTCCCGAGGGCTGAGCGGATGATGGTGCCGTCTGGAGCGCGCACGATTGCGTAGCCACGCTCGAGGACGGCGCTCGGATCGAGGGCATCGATGCGGGCAGCGTGATGCTCGAGCTGGGCGCGGCGTTGCTGCACGATGGTGGTCATCGCACGTTGCATACGTCGCTGTACATAGCCCAATTGTTGCTGCATGGTGGCGATGCGCACCGCAGGGGCAGCACGCAGGAGGCGGGCGCTGGCGTCGTCGAGGCGCATGTCGAGCTCTGCAGCGGTATTCGCGACGTGCAGTGCCATCGTATAGCGCAGGTTCGTGAGGTGCTGAACAATGTCCGCGCGGTTGGGGGTGGCTGCCGTTGCGGCGTAGGTCGGTGTCGCAGCGCGCACATCCGCGACGACATCAATGAGTGTTGTATCGACTTCATGGCCGACGCCGCTGATCACTGGCACGGGTGCGCGCAGGACTGCTTTGGCGACGACCTCACTGTTGAATGCAATCAGGTCTTCTGCAGCGCCACCGCCACGCACGACCAGGATCACATCGAGGTCTTCGCCGTACAGCAAATCTAGGGCGGCCTCGATTTCGCTCGGGGCAGTCGGACCTTGGACGGTGCAGTGTGCGAGGATGAGTTCGACGCATGGGTACCGGTTCTGGATGGTCGATAAGACGTCTTGCAAGGCAGCCCCGGTGCGTGACGTGGCAATCCCAATGCGCCGTGGGAAGGCGGGCAATGGCCGTTTGCGGGCGAGTGTTGCATAGAGCGTCATGAGCCGTTCGAGCTCAATAGCCCGGGCATCGGTGCCTGCTTCGCGGATGTCGTCGATGATGAACGACACTTCTGAGCGTGCACCATAAAAATCGACGCGACCGTGCAGATGCACAATCGCGCCTTCGGCGGGTCGTTTGAGGCGGGCGTTGACCGTGCGCCAGCACGAGCCGCGCATGGTCACATCGCCTTCTTTGAGTGAGAGATACCAATGACCACTGCTCGCAACGTTGAGGCTCACCAAGGTTGCTTCGACCCAGATGTCGCGGAGCAACTGGTCATTGAGCAGTGACTTGACGATATGGGCAACGTGCGAAAGCGGCGTTGGGCGTATCACTAGGCGGTCGGTTCGATAATCATCAACGGCTGGCCGAATTCGACGGGCTGGCCATTTTTGACCAAAATTTTGATGATGCGCCCTGACACGTCGCTTTCGATTTCGTTCATCATCTTCATGGCTTCGACGATACACAAGCGGTCACCCGACTTGACGCTGTCGCCTTCGTTGACGAAGGGCGGGTCTTTGGGGGTGGGCGTTGCATAGTAGGTGCCGACCATCGGTGAGGTGATGGTATGGCCGCTGATGATGGGCTCTGTGACAGCTGGTGTGCCCGCAGGTACCGCTGCGGCTGCATTGGAGGCAGGCTGCATTTGCATCATGTGCGGCATCGAAGATTGCATCATAACGGGTGCAACAGGGGCATGGCCACGTTTGATGCGCAACCGCGATTCACCACGTTCGATGGTGAGTTCGTGGATTTCGTTCTCTTTCACGAGCTTCAATAATTCACGGACTTCGTCGATGGCGAATGCGTCTGAGGTGTGCGATTCGTTGCCCATATGCTCCGTTACTCCACAATGATTGATTCAAAACACTTCTGACCAGCATTATACCACCGTGTGTCATGCGTTGGCAGTGCTATCGAGGACCCAGTCGAGAGCATGGAGGTACCCACGCCAACCCAAACCGGCGATTTGGCCGGTCGCAATGGGTGCGATGACCGAATGATGGCGAAACGGCTCGCGCTTGTAGACATTTGAGATATGAACCTCAATGATGGGGACACTAACGGCACTCAGTGCATCACGTATCGCATAGCTGTAGTGAGTGAACGCACCGGGATTGATGATGATCCCACCGGTTGTGTGTTGGTGCTGTTGGATGGTGTCGATGATGACACCTTCGTGATTGGATTGCACGAAGTCGATATCGACACCGCGGGCTGCGGCACGATCACTCATGGCTTGTTCAATGTCGGCCAAGGTTGTTGCACCGTAAACATGTGGCTCACGTGTGCCAAGCATATTGAGGTTGGGACCATTCAAAACAAGAATGCGCATGCACGTTCCCTTTCGTATAGGGCAAAGCGTACCATATTTTGGTCATACGCAAATGGACTGGTCTACGGTACTCAAACACATTTCTAACGCGCAAGTCCTTGCGACACCTCTGCAAATCTATACAATGAAAACAACAACTCCAGCACATACCACGATGGGCATACCGAGCGATATGTACTGGGCGTGACAGAAAGTAGGATTTTATGAGCAAGATTGTCGGTATCGATTTAGGAACGACGAACTCATGTGTGGCAGTCATGGAAGGCGGCGACGCCGTCGTTATTCCTAGTTCAGAAGGTAACCGGACCACACCATCGATTGTGGCATTCAGCAAAAGCGGAGAACGTCTGGTCGGCCAAACCGCCAAGCGCCAAGCGACCATCAACGCGGAAAATACGCTGTACTCCGTCAAGCGCTTCATTGGGCGCACGTTCGACGAGATAGCCAAAGAGCGCGAGATGGTCCCGTATAAGGTCAACAAGGGCAATCGTAGCGATGTGCGTATCGTCTCGAGCAACACCAACAAAGAATACGCACCCCAAGAAATATCCGCAATGGTCCTCCAAAAGCTGAAGGCAGACGCCGAGGCGTATTTGGGTGAGCCAGTGACCAAAGCTGTCATCACCGTGCCAGCATACTTCAACGATAGCCAACGCCAGGCGACCAAAGACGCAGGTAAAATTGCCGGTCTCGAAGTCCTGCGCATCATCAACGAACCCACCGCTGCTGCATTGGCATACGGGCTCGACAAAAAGAAAGACGAAACCATTCTGGTCTTTGACCTTGGTGGTGGTACATTCGACGTGTCAGTGCTCGAAGTGGGTGACGGCGTGGTCGAAGTCAAAGCCACCAACGGTGACACGCACCTCGGCGGTGACGACTACGACCAAAAGGTCGTCGAGTGGATGATCGAAGAATTCCGCAAAGATCAAGGCATCGATTTGGGCAAAGATCGCCAGGCGTTGCAACGTCTGAAGGAAGCCGCCGAAAAGGCCAAAATCGAACTGTCGAGCATGTCCGAGACCGAGTTGAACTTGCCGTTCATCACGGCTGATGCCAGTGGCCCCAAGCACTTGCAGATGCGTATGAGCCGCGCCAAGTTCGAACAGTTGACTGCCAGCCTGACCGAGCGCCTTCGTGGTCCGGTCACCCAGGCCCTCAAAGACGCAGGGTTGCAGGCGAGCGCACTCGACGAAGTCGTGCTGGTCGGTGGTTCGACCCGTATGCCCGTGGTGCAAGAGTTGGTACGCAAGCTGACCAACAAAGAGCCCAACAAGAGCGTCAACCCCGACGAAGTCGTTGCCATCGGCGCAGCGATCCAGGCAGGTGTGCTGGGTGGCGATATCAAGGATGTGGTGTTGCTCGATGTGACGCCATTGTCATTGGGTCTCGAAACGCTGGGTGGAGTGATGACGCGTCTCATCGAGCGCAATACGACCATTCCGACCCGCAAGAGCGAAATCTTTTCGACCGCAGCCGACAACCAGACGGCGGTGGACATCCATATCATGCAGGGTGAGCGCGAATTGGCGACCGACAACATGACGTTGGGTCGGTTCCGCCTCGAGGGGATTGCCTCAGGCCCACGTGGGACGCCCAAGATCGAAGTGACCTTCGACATCGATGCCAACGGTATCCTCAACGTGTCGGCCAAAGACCAGAACACGGGCAAGGAGCAGCGCATCACGATTACGGCAAGCACGAATCTCAATAAGGACGAAGTCGATCGGATGGTACGTGATGCGCAATCGCATGCCGAAGAAGACAAATCCAAGCGTGAGATGATTGAGCTGAAGAATCGCTCTGACAGTCTTGCGTATGACAGTGAAAAGACACTGAATGATATTGCATCGAAAATCGATGCAACCATGGTCGAAAAGATTCGTACGGTGATTGCAGAACTGCGTACCGCTATCGGTAACGAGAACGAATCGCTGATGAAGAGCACCGGCGAAGAACTTGCCCAGTTGATGGGTGAAGCATCTCAGCAGGCTGCAGCTGCAGGTGATTCGGGAGCCAAACCCAAGGCAAACGACGATGTCGTCGACGGTGAATACACGGTCGATTAACGTGCACTCAGACGAGGCACGGCACTTGTAAGAGTGCCGTGCTTTTGTTTGGTTTGTGCCTGCAAACCTGCAGAGTACGATGCGACATAGGGAGCTTCTCTCGAGAAATCGGTTGCAGAAGTATTCTTAACGCTAGTAAAAAAGACCAAACCAACAAAGCGGTGTGGTATACTTTATTAGTGTCTAACCGTGAGACAACGGAGTGCATGGTATTGGTAGACGTGATTGTAGTACTGTGTGTGTCGCTCTATGCGGTACTTGGGTTTTACTGGGGGGCTATTCGCCAGCTCGTGGCTCTCACGAGCGTGGTAGCTGGTCTCGTCGTCTCCGGCAGACTTGCGATACCCTTCTCGCATTTTGTGGCTATCATTGTCCCATCCCAGCATGGTGCACTCCTCGTTTCTGTCGTGCTTTTGCTTTTGCTGGTGAACGGTAGTGCGAGTTATTTTGCTTCGGTCATTCAGCAGCGCTATGGTCTGATTGCATTGGGTGTCATTGATCACAGCGTGGGAGCTTTCCTCGCGGTGATTCAAGCGCTGGTGACGTTAGTCGCGTTGATATTGGTAAGTATTGCGTACCCGATTGGTGACTGGCACGAGGTGTTGACAGGGTCATCGGGCGTCAAGATATTGATATATTTCTTTGGTGGTGCGGTACTGTCCTTTATCCCCGAGCCGTTGCAATCTGCATTGCGTGTCGTGGTCTACCGGTAGGCTGATTTACAAACCCCCCGCTCTTTGCTACTATGGACAGGTATAAAGGGTTATGATTGGAGTGGCATGGACACACAGGCATTGGCTCGACGCATTGTCGAACTGGCAGAAGACAAACAAGCGACCGATATCGTCTTGTTAGACTTACGTTCACTGCGTACGTTTGCTGATTATTTCATTATTTGCACCGGTGAATCCGATCGCCAACTCAAGGCAGTGCTTGATTCGGTCGAAGAAGGCGTCGCCAAGGAATTTGGCTACGAATCCATTCCCGAAGGGCAGACCGCGGCTGGTTGGGTGCTCCTTGACTATGTCGATATTGTTGTACACATCTTTTCGAAGGAAATGCGTGAGTTCTACAAGCTCGAAAACTTGTGGAACGAAGCAGCTCCGCTCGTCGTTGTTCAGTGAGGTATACGATGCAGACAGGACGTTCTCGACTAATTGACTTCAGCCTCGGTGCAGCAATAGGTGCTGCGCTCGGTTTGGTGCTCGGTTCGTTGCTGACCTACTGGATTGGTGACGAGACGATACGCGCTCTCCGACACGGATTGCAGAAGGACGACACCCAGCCGAACTTCGAAAAACTCCTCCAGTAGACGACTGCTTCAAAAAACACCCCTGCCACACGGTGGCAGGGGTGTTTTTGTGCGTTACCGCTGCTTTTCGTTGCCGATCCAGTCTTGGGCGCCATCTGCCCAGTGTTCTTTCTTCCAGATGGGGGCGACTTCTTTGATGCGGTCCATGATCCAACCGGTCGCCGCCAATGCGGGGCCACGGTGTGCCGCTGCGACAACGACGATGACGGCTTTTTCGCCGAGCTCGAGCACCCCAATCCGATGGTGGATGCCTACGCGCCCGATGGCAAAGGTTGCTTGGGCCTCTGCGGCGATGTCGGCCAGAACAGGAACCGCCATCTCGACATATGCTTCGTATTCGAGCCGGGCTGTTGCGCGATCGCCGAAGTGGTCACGCACGGTGCCTGCAAAGGTAACAATTGCCCCGATATTCGGATCGGCCACTGCTGCTTCGAGGGGCGCAGCGACGAGTGCGTCACTGGTCACCCACAAAAGCGGTGTACCAGAGCCCCCGCTGACGGGAGGGATAAACGCAACGGTATCTCCTGCGGTGACCGGTGTAGCAGCATCGCCAAAGCGTTCGTTGCAGGCCAACAAGACACGACCACGGTACGGGCTGAGCGCGGGGTAGCGTAGTTCGAGCACATCCCATACAAGACCTAGTGTTGCACCATCCGCAACTTCGATTCGCTCGGTGGCGGTACCGGTGATGTCGCGATGGGCGGCGAAGTAGCGTACGGTGATCTGCATGCTGATTACCTCATCGGGACGCCGCGTGAGCGGAGATATGTTTTGGCTGCGGCGATGGTGTGATCCCCGAAGTGGAATATACTCGCAGCCAAGACTGCGTCGGCACCCCCGTCCATCAGGCCTGCGTGGAGGTGCGCGAGCGTACCGGCACCACCCGACGCAATGACTGGTATGGATACACGGGCAGTAATCGCGCTGAGGAGCTCGATGTCGTAGCCTGCATAGGTACCATCCGCATCCATGCTGTTGATAACCAACTCACCTGCGCCGAGCTCTGCACCACGGACCGCCCAGGCGACTGCATCGAGACCGGTCGAACGGGCGTTTGCCCCTGTATGGGTAAACACCTCCCAGGTTGGTGGATCGCCGGGTACCGATGTACGGCGGGCATCGATCGACAGGACGATACACTGACTGCCGTAGCGTTTCGCGCCGTCGTTGATGAGTTGTGGGTTGAGCACCGCGGCAGTGTTGATCGAAATCTTGTCTGCGCCGGCCCTGAGCATGCGATACATGTCATCGACGGTGCGGATGCCGCCGCCAACCGTCAACGGGATAAACACTTGCGCGGCTGTGCGTTCGACAACCTCGACCATTATGTTGCGATCATCGGAACTCGCGGTGATGTCATAGAAGACGAGTTCATCAGCGCCGCTGTCGTTGTAAAAGGCTGCCAGGACCACAGGGTCGCCCGCGTCGCGATGGTCGAGGAACGATACCCCTTTGACGACCCTACCTGCTTTGACGTCGAGACAAGGGATGATGCGACGTTTGAGCATAGTTAGCGGCTCTTTCCATCTGCGTCAGGTGGTGTCATGCGTTCCGTTTTGATACGTTCGAGCATACTCGACAGATTTTTGGTGAGCATTCCGAGTAATTCGATTTCGCGCGTGTCGATATCCATGAAGTGGGCGACGTGCTCGTGCTGCATGTTTTCGAGGCGGTTGCTGGTGCGTGTGATGCGTTGTTCGAGGTCTCGAACATAGCTGTCGATGCGTTCGATCCAGGTCGTGATCTGGCGGAGCTGACGGTCTTCCATTTCTTGGATCGAGGAGATTTTCTCGTCCTGCTGGAGGCGAATTTCTTCGATGCGTTGTTGATTCGACAAAAAGCGTTCGGTCGAAGTGCGTTCGATTTGCTTGGTCTCTTGCAAGAGTTCAGAGATACGGTTGGACACAACGACGAGTTGTTCTGGGATTTCGTTGACCACTTTGTCGATTTGTGAGCGAAAGTCATCGACACGCAGCAAACGGCTCTGTTGTTCGCTGATAAGCAGTTTGCTGTCGGCGACGAGTTGCTGGTTTTCGGCGGATTGGCGGCGGAGTTGTTGTTTTTCGATTTGGACTTCTTCGAGGATTTTACGCAGTTCCGAGCGCCGTGTGTCTTCTGCGGTTTGGAACGTATCGAGGCGTGACAGCACGTTGCGGTAGCGTTCGTCAGATTCACGCACGAGGGCAAAGAGCGCCCCTATTTTCTGCTCGCTCTCGTTGAGGCGATTGATCAGGCTTGCGACGGTGACACGGTCGGTTTTGCGGGCTTCGGCGAGTTCTTGAATCTGGGATTGCATGTCCCGAATGGGACGTACGCCTTCGTCGATTTTGACCAAGGTGCTAGCGAATTCTTTGCGCAGGCTGGTGATTTCGCGCCGAAAGCCTTCGACCGTTTGATTGAGTTCTTGGGCATTACGGGCAAATTGATTGTTGAGCTCGGCGACTTCACTTTCGGTTTTGCGGATGTGCTCGACCGAGAGTTGATACTTTTGGGTTTGATCGCGGAACATGCGCCGCAGCTCATCGATTTGGTTTTGCAGATGGGTCATCTGCGTTTGGCCGGCGTTGCGGCTCCGTTCTTCGGCGAATTTCTCGCTGATGTTGGGATTTGAATCGCTCATAGAGCCTCCGATGCAAGCGCCTGGAGCGCGGCTGGTATGGTGATATCGCCGGTGTAGAGTGCTCGTCCGACCACCGCACCATGGATGCCGCGGCGGGCAAGGACAATGAGTTGCGCGGTTTTGCTGACCCCACCGGATGCGATGATGCGTGGTCCATTTGGGGTGATGAGTGCCGCGGTGGCGTCATAGTTTGGTTCGGTCATCGTACCATCTCGGCTGATGTCTGTGTAAATGATGCGGGTGACCCCCAACGCGGCCATTTGTGCGACCAAATCAGTGGCGGTGACTTGTGAGCCAGCCAACCAACCGGCAGTGTGCACAAAGCCGTCGCGGGCATCAACACCGACAATGATAGCGTCACCGTGTTGTGCGACCAAATCACGGACGAATGTCGGATCAGCGACGGCTTTGGTGCCGATGATGGTGCGCCGTACGCCAAGGGAACGGACGGTTGCGACATCGTCGTGGGTGCGGATCCCGCCGCCGAGTTGGACTGGGATGGTGACCGCTGCACAAATGGCGGCGATGGCTGCGGTGTTGACGGGGTGCCCGGCTTTGGCGCCGTCGAGGTCGACGACATGGAGCTGTGTCGCCCCGGCAGATTGCCAGCGTTTGGCAGCGTTCGCCGGTGATTCGTCATAAATCTGCGCAGTCGCATAATCGCCTTGGGTGAGTCGCACGCATCGACCCTCGTGGATGTCGATGGCAGGATAGAGTTCAAACATGAGTCGGCTCGCATTCGATCTGGGCTATGTGGGTGACGAAGTTACGCAAGAATCGGAGGCCTAATGCTCCACTCTTCTCAGGGTGGAACTGGGCGGCAACGAGGGTATCGCGCATCAGGATACTGGGGAATGACGCACCATACGTCGTTGTCCCAGCGACTATCGCGGGGTCGATGACATCGCAGTAGTAGGAGTGGACAAAGTAAAAGTCTGACCCATCGGGGATCCCATCGAACAAGGGATGGTCGGACAGTGTTGGCGTGGCATAGACTTCGTTCCAGCCGATTTGTGGCACTTTGAGGTCTTCCGCAGGAAATCGACGTACCGTACCGCTGATGACACCGAGACATTCGTGATGGCCGAATTCGAGGCTGTCGGTCAACAGTACCTGCATGCCCACGCAGATACCGAGGAACGGCACGCCGCGGCGTATTGCATCGCGGATAACTGGCACGAGGCCGCGCTGGGTGAGTTGCTCCATGGTGTCGCGCGTCGCGCCGACGCCTGGCAACACGATAGCCGTGGCGTTTGCCACCACTGTAGGGTCGCTCGTCACCGTGAGCGGTGCCCCGATATGTGTGAGTGCACGCACAACGTTGGGTAGGTTACCGGCACCATAATCGATGACTGCGAGTGACATGCGCGCTCCTTAGGTTGGGCGGAGAAGGGGATGATTATGGACGAGCCAGTTGATGACCGCATCTGCTCGGTGTGGGTCACTCGGTTTGCTCCCGAGTTGGTCTGAAATGCGTGGAAGATTCCCCATCAGGCGTACAAGGCCATGCGTACAGGCAGCGAGTGCCCGTAGGCTATAACCGCCTTCGAGCACTGCACACCAGCGCCCCTGACACAAACGTACCGCTGCATTCTTGATGAGAGCACAGATGTCGAGGTAGCCGTCGACCGAAAGCCGGCAGTTGCCCAGCGGGTCGTCCCAGTGTGCGTCGAATCCTGCCGATAGCAAAATGGCATCGGGTACGAAGCGGTCCAGTGCTGGCACAACGACGTCGCGATAGGCCTGCACGAATGCACCATCACCACTCTGGGCAGGCATGGGGATGTTGAGTGTGCTGCCAAACCCAACATCGCTGCCCATTTGTTCACGAGCTCCACTCCCGGGGTAGAGGGGCCAGCCGTGGCTCGAGATGTAGAGGATGTCTGGGTCAGCTGCAAAAATATCGGCCGTCCCGTTCCCGTGGTGGACATCAATGTCGACAATCGCGATGCGACGCAACCCATGGGTGGCTTGCGCGTGGCGGGCTGCAATTGCAACGTTATTGTAAAAACAAAATCCCATCGCTGTGGTCGCCGTCGCGTGGTGACCGGGTGGGCGAACCAACGCGCATGCGGGGTTGCCCTGCATCATTGCATCCACGGCGTTACATGCACCCGAAGCCGCCACATGTGCTGCGTTTGCAGTGCCAGGCAGAATATACGTGTCGCCATCCAACTGGGGTGCGACGTTCGCTGCAGCTGCCTGTGCGAGGACCCACGCACGGTGTGACGATGGATGGACGCGTTCGATGGTGACATCCGACACACTCTGGATGTCTGCATGGGTCACGGCACAGTCTGGATCGCCTGCAATGGCTGTCAAGATGGCATCGATGCGACCCGCGTGTTCGGGGTGTTGGTGTGTGTGTGCAGTGTGTTGTGCAGATGTGAAGAGTATCGTCGGCATACGTCTGTGTTCTCTGAGTCAATGGTTCAGTATAGCACAGGGCATTGGAGCGCCTGAATCGGGCTTGCGCACAGGAGCCAAAAAAAGTCGTGATGATGCAGTTGAATAGAGTAAAATAAAGGGACTGATGGTGGCATGCACCACAAAAAGGAATATATGACACTGAGCTACGAAGAACTCGCGAATGCACTCGAAGAAGGGTGGTCGGTCATCGGCTTGCACGAGCATGATGTCGCCGAGCAGGTCAACCCGACGACCCTCGAACGAACGTTCCGCGCTGAACTGTTCCCCGAACATGGGGATCCATTGACCGAACACAATACACCACCATGGGTCGAAGTGACGATGGTGTGGGGGCCGGCCCATCAAGTCCATACCGGTCAAATGGTGAGTGTCCCGCTCGAACTGACTTGGGAGTACACGATTACCGTGCCGCCAGCCGACAAGCGCAACGACAATGAGCTCATCCGCACGCTGCAATCGGCCATTCAGACGTCGTTGCGCAAGCTCTTCCATGAGGATGTCGGTCACGATGTCCTGGCACTCGAAGTACGCCGGGCATACAAGGCTCCGGAGGCACGGGAGTTACGGTGTCTCGAGATACACGCACGCGGCAGTAGTGATATTTCTGATGTGCTGACGGGGCTCGGTCATGATCACATGCTCAGAGTAATCCAAGAAGAATATGCGATGGTCAATACGTTGTTGCAAACATTTGCAGATACGTTCAGCCCTGGTTCGGTGGGTGGCTACCGTTCTGTCGAATCAGCCTAGGAGGTTATATGTCGGATATCCGCCGTGTCTGGGCCATTCCTGCAATCGTGATGTTGGTGATTATCGTACTTGATCGGTTAAGCAAGGCATGGATTGATGCGAACCTGGGTCCCATCGAAGGAACGAACATCCCCGTCATCGAGCCGTGGTTGCGCCTCACGTATATCAGGAACACCGGC
>CAIPUQ010000030.1 GCA_903868295.1 uncultured Roseiflexaceae bacterium | reverse complement strand
GGCGAAAAATGCTGCGGTGTCGTCGGCATCGGCGGCGGCGGATCAGGCAGTTTGGGTGGCATCATCGGCATGGGACGCTTGATCGTCGGTGCGACCCGGGGCGTTGGTTGTGGTTGCCCAGAGGTATGCTCTTCTCCGCCAGCATCGATAGCGACCGTCTCGTCGACGTCTGGGAGCACGACCGCGGCTGCTTCGCGTTGCATGTTCGCCCAATCGAGGTGTGCCTGCCACAAGGCTTCGTAGCGTGGATCTGCGAAGGCTTCGCTCCGCCCTGGACACTCCGAAAAGAGGGTGTACATGCACATCGCTGCCAACGGCGCTGGTGCTGCAGCACCAAGGTGATCAACGACACGCAAATACCACGCTGTGGGATATTGATTCGACGGCAAATCAGCGCCACCATCGTTCCCAATCAGCCGTAAATCCTCAATCAGTTGGGCGTGCGAACTCTTGAGGTAGCCGTGACAGACATCATGAATAACGAGTGGATTTTGGGCAGCGAATTCGAGGAGTCGCTCCACACGCCATTGTACGGGCTTTGCTTTGACGCTGACCACACGAAAGTTGAGTCGGCGTGCAAGCAAATCGTCAAAACGATGGATTTTGGTGCGTTTGTCGATGAATTCTTTGCGCTCAAAAAGGCTCGAAACGATAGTCGTACGCACACGAGGTTCTATGGTATCCCAAAACGTTTTGAGTGCCGTCGGGGTGCGGATAATTACCGCGAGTGTTTCTCGTGTCATTGAGTTGCCTTTGGTGGCGAATACTGATTATTTGACGAACGAATACGGATATTTGTTTACGCAAAAAAGAGCAAATGAACGAGGAATGTGGCATGCACGGGCAGCGTGCCAAAATCTCGGTTGCGCCGAAGAAATAACGCTACGTGGCAGAACGACTAAAGAGCTGACGAGCACCGTGCATAAACAAACCGCCATCGGCACCCACGGTAAGGAAGTTCACCCCACGCGCAGCATATGGCTGCAGTGCGACTGCTGACGGTCCAATGATACCAATCCCAACCTGTGCGGCGGACGCGCTGGTAATGATGTCATCAATTGCCCGTTGTACAACGGGATCACCCACTGTTGCACCCAATGACTGACTCAAATCGGATGTCCCGATGAAGATGACATCTGCACCGGCAGTCGCACAGATTTCGTCCCGAGCCGCTAGCCCCTTGGCAGTTTCGATTTGTAAAACGACCGTCACCTGTGCATTCATACGGGTTGGATAATCGAGTTGTGCAGACGGCGGCGGCGGGTAGCTCGCAATACCTTGGTGTTGGGATAAGAGGAACGATTGGGTCAACGTGTGCAATCCGCGTGTCCCGACTGGAGGGTATTTGCTCCATTCAACGGCTTGCCGTGCTTGTGCCGCTGACTCGATCATCGGTACCATAACGCCATCTGCACCTGTTTCAAGCGCTTGCTGAATTGCCCCTCGCGAGAGGTCACGCACACGCACGATGCAGGCAATCCCGTATGCATGTGCAGTCATCACCAATTGCCCCACCATACTGGCATCGATGGGAATGTGCTCGTGGTCGATGATCAAAAAATCACAACCCACGGCCGCCAACATCCCCACCACTGCAGGGTCTTGAAACATCACGAATGTCGAGTAACACGGACGTTCACGCAGGGTCGTTCGCAACGTGGTTGGAGCAATCATTATTGGTTCTCCTACAAAGCAGATACACATATGATACCTGATTGCTCTTCGGGGCTATAGAAAAAAGTGGTAGCATTTGGGTGATGGTGCGGTTGCCATTACTACCATTTGTTTTCGCTGAAAGGAACACCACATGTACGGGGTCTTGAGTATCGTCATTCAAGCTGTCGAAATTGTTTTTTTGGTGCAGTTCATCATGCAATTGGTCGATCCCACCGGCAATCACCGGGTGTTACGTGCTATCGCCCCGTTGACACAACCCGTTCTCACGCCACTCAGAGCTGCTCTGCCACGCAGTCAATTCGACTATTCGCCACTCATTGTCGTGTTGGTATTCAATATTTTGCGATGGGTATTGGGCATCTAGTATCAATCTCACCGACCGACTGCCCACAAGAAGAATCCTGATTCGCTACAATGGGGACAGGAAGTATGCATGAAACGAGGCGATGATGACGACCCGATCCTATGGCGCACAACATATGGTGACACAACTGCGCAAGGTGATGCTCCGCACACCTGATGCTGCATTCTATGGCGCAGACGCAGAACGCTGGCACTACACCAGTCAACCAGAGAAGGCCGGCGCCCTCGCTGAACACGCAGCGCTCTGCGATACATTGCGCAAAGCAGGCGTTGAAGTCATCATGCACGACACCGCATTGCCCGATCACGCCGACGCGATTTTTTGCTTTGACCCGGTCATTGTGACCGACAAGGGTGCAATTTTGTTGGCCATGGGCAAAAAGCTCCGCGAAGGCGAAGAAGAAGCCATTGGCAAAAGTCTCGTCAAAGCAGGCATCCCTATCCTCGGCCGGCTCACGGGAAGTGCCAAAGCCGAAGGCGGCGATATGCTCTGGCTCGACCACCACACGTTGGCCATTGGATTGGGCTTTCGCACCAATCACGAAGCGGTACGTCAGCTCAAACTGTTGCTCGAGCCAATTGGGGTCACCGTGTTGGCCTACGATTTACCGTATTTTACTGGCCCTGAAGCGTGTCTTCACCTCCTTTCGTTGATTTCGCTGGTTGATCATGATCTTGCGGTCGTGCATTTGCCGCTCATGCCGACGGCGTTTTATCAAGAGTTGGTCCGTCGCAATATCCGCATGATCGAAGTACCTGCCCACGAGTTTGATACGATGGCAACCAATGTGCTCGCAATTGCCCCCAAAGTCTGTCTGATGCTTGATTGCAACCCCATTACTGCTCGTATGTTGGCAGATGCAGGCTGCGAAGTGCAAACGTATCAGGGCAACCAGATATCGCTCAAAGCAGAAGGCGGACCAACCTGCTTGACGCGTCCGATTTTGCGAGACTAACCATCGTCGACGTGGACAGAAAGTAGTCACATGCAGCAGCCTACAGCGACCGAACAACAGGTCTTGGATGCAATAAAGCCGGATGAGTTGTTGCTGTTCCTCGGGGAACTCGTGTCGTTCCAGAGCCTTGCAGACAACGAAACGGCCGCGCAACAGCACATCGCATCCAAAATGCGTGCCTTTGGATTCGAGACGGATCTCTGGGACATTGACTTCGCCACACTGCGCCAACACCCAGCTTTCAGCTGGGAAGTCGAGCGGAGCTCGGGGCTCGGGGTCGTTGGTACCATCGGCGCAAACCGTGGTGGCAAATCACTCCTGTTCAATGGACACATCGATGTGGTGCCCGCTGGTGATCGCGCCAATTGGCACAGTGACCCATACACGGCGACAGTGCGCGACGGGCGCGTGTATGGGCGTGGTGCGTTGGATATGAAAGCGGGCTTGGTCGCTGCAGTATGGGCGGCACATGCAATCAAATCACGTGGAGTCGCTCTCCGCGGTCAATTGCACATAGCCAGCGTGATTGGCGAAGAAGACGGTGGCTGCGGCACATTAGCAACGATTGTCCGTGGCTATATTGCAGATGCAGCAATCATCCCCGAACCAACACGATTGGCGATCGCCCCTGCCCAAGCCGGGGCACACAATGTACGCATACGTGTACCTGGCTTGTCTGCGCACGGCTGCTACCGTGAAGAAGGCGTCAGTGCGATCGAGAAGTACATGCTGATTCACACCGCGCTGGTGCAGCTCGAAGAGCGCCGCAACGCACGGATGCGGCACCCGCTCTTTGCACAGTATCGCTTGCCGTACGCGCTGAGTATAGGGACGGTACACGCCGGGAATTGGCCGTCGAGTGTCGCCGAAGAACTCGTTGCCGAAGGCCGCTACGGCATCGGCATTGGCGAGGACTCCAACGCTGCCCGCAAAGAACTCGAAGACGCTGTGGCAGCGGCTGCACAATTGGATCCGTGGTTGCGTGAGCATCCGCCAATTGTGGAGTGGTGGGGAGGAACATTTGAACCTGCTGAGTGCGACGTCAATCACCCCATAGTGGAAATCTTGAGCGGCGCACATCAGACCACCACAGGCGGAGCTGCGCCTGCAATCGAAGGGATGACCTACGGCGCAGACATGCGTCTGTTGGTGCACCAGGGCGGGATGCCGACGATTATGTATGGACCCGGTGATGTGCGCCTCGCACACAAACCCGACGAATACGTCCCCATCGAAGACATCGTAACGGTCGCACGCAGTCTTGCAGTGACCGCGTTGCGCTACATCGGGTACGACGACTAATCAGCCGTACGGTACCACTGTTCCACCCCAAACAGATACCAAGGGGTATCAAAGACAAGTCCCCCT
>CAIPUQ010000029.1 GCA_903868295.1 uncultured Roseiflexaceae bacterium | reverse complement strand
GCCAGCGGATTGTCGATTTCGACCAGATCCAGCCGCCAGCCCTGTGGAACAAACACGCCAAACTTGACACTCATGGACTTGCTCCTTTCTTGTGCACCGTCATCTTGCCACGATTCACCCAGGCACGCAATACACGGGGTATGCGATCTGAGGGGCCTATACCAATCTGCCGTGCGCTGCCCCTCGTAGCGTGCAGTGTAGCTGATGGCAAACAGCTCTGGTCCTGTCTTGTTGGTGCTCGCCGCAGATGGAGATTGCACAAAAAACCCGGTACGCGTATGCGTACCGGGTCGCTGGGGATGGAGGTGATTAGGTGAGTGAGACTTCGCACGAGCCGCCGACACAGGCGAGCTCTTGGGCCGCGTTGGTGAGATCGTTCTCTTCGTAACGCCAGACCTTCGAGAAGTCGATTTCGGGGAATTCGGCGGCGAGGCGCTCGTATTCTTCCTTTTCGATTTCGACGTACGGCATCTGGGCGTAGTTGGCGTCGAAGCTGGGCAAGAACGACATGCCGCCGACCTGTTCGCGATGCTCCCAGACCCACTTCATCAGTTCCAAGACCTCGTCGGGCTTGTAGGTGATGGTAACGGACGGGTTGTGCTCGGTCCAGAAGAGCTTGTTCTGCAACCAGAACTCGCACTGCTGGAGGGCGCTGACGTCGGCCCGGGTGGTCGCACCTTCTGGGGCCTTCATCGGGAAGTGGACGACCCAAGTGGTGGCGTTATCGACGGTCTGGCCGTTTTCGGGGTCCATAGGGACGCCGGCATCGCGCAAGACTTTGTAGATGGGTGAGTGGATCGACACGCGCACGTTGCGGATGTAGTACGGGGCCCAGCGTGGGTGCAGACCGCTCGCGCAGTTCAAGAGTTGCGACGAATTGCCGCTCGGCTTGACACAGGTGATGGAAGCGGACTGGTTGATGCCCAGCTTGGCGGCAGTTGCACGGTTGACTTCGATCGAAATCTCGCGCAGCTGGCGTTTGAACTGTGGATCCTGGGCAGCGGCGCTGTCCATCTGGCCGGTGATGTCGACACCGAGGAGGCGCTCTTCTTCGCAGTTGGCGCGCCACTGTGGCCGCAAACCGGGGAAGTTGGTGGCCATCGACTGAATGCTGCCGATGATGGTGGCGACTTCGACCTTCTCGCGCAGGGATTCGAAGGTGTCGTCGACACGGGCCACAGCGGCGGTCAAGTTACAGAACTGCCACGGGCGCAAGTTGATTTCGCCACAGGGGTTGGTGCCGAATTCGGCTTCTTTGCGGCGGGCGGGCTTCATCGTGTTGGCGCCTTCGCGGTTGAAGATGCCGGGCTCGCCACGACCAGAGTCGACCATTTCCATGAATTGATGGATGAAGGCCTGCTGGGTGAGACCACCGACTGGCCATACGGCCGAGTTGTTGGCGTTCCAGCGGTGGCTGTTGTCGCGCTCGAAGTCGCCGCTCTTGGACGAAAGCATCTCGGCATCGTCTGGGTCGAACAGCGAAATCATGGCCGTACGGCGGACACCGCCCGACACTGCCGCATTGCCGACCACACACATCATGTCGTGGGCGTCGATGGGCCGCAAGAACGAGCCTTGGCGTGACAGGATCCGGCGCCGCATGAAGTCGAGGGTCACACGCAACGGCTCGGGGCCAGAAGCACGACCACCCTTGACCTTGAGGGCGATACCAGCAGCGCGCAGACCCGACAGGTCGAAGCGCGCGTCGCCGCCGTCGAACCAGGTCTGCATACCGAAGCGCAGTGCATCAGCCCAACCTTCGGCCGAATCTTCGACGGTGAAGTGGGACGGGGCGTGACCGGTCTGACGCTTGATGCGGGGGAAGTTTTCGACGTACTTGCTCTCGACCGAGAAGCCCACGCCACACCCCGCCATCGAGATAATCAACGCTTCGACAAACGAGTCGATGCTCTCGACCGGCTGGTACGAACAGTTGTAGATGGCGATGTTGTTGCGGCGGGCAGCAGGGCCGGCCATGGCCAACAACCGCATCGACGGCATGGCACGCATCTCGAGGATGGCCTTGCGGATGCGCTGGTAGGTCTCGCTGGGCAAGCGATCACCGGCAAGCTCGTGCAGGTAGTCGACGGAACGATCGACGGTCTCGATCCAGGTCTCGCGGCGTGCCAAATCGTAGTTGAAGCGCGAGTACTTGTCGAAGAACTGGAACTTCTGCAACGGGGTTGGGAAGTAGACGTCCGAAGCGGCAAATGCCGTGCGGACATCGTCTGGCACTGGGCGACGCTCGCGCTCTTTGGCACGATCGGCACGGTACAAGATGTAGCGCTTGGCGGCTTCGAACTCGCCGGCAGCCTGCAACACCATCTCGACGATGTCTTGGACCTCTTCGACGCTGGGGACCCCACGGGACGCCTTGGCGGCCACGATGTTGACCACGCGGCGCGTCAGTTCGGTGACTGCCGTGCTCGGCTCGCGACCAAAACTCTGGAAGCACCGGGTGATTGCCTTTTCGATCCGGTCTGCGTCAAACTCCATCCGGCGCCCATCGCGCTTGAGAATGGTGGTCGGAGCTTGGACAGCATCGTCGCTGTTAGACGTTGATGCCGGTTGCTCCATTTTTTCTTCCAGTGTCATGTCGAACCCCTTACCCTGTCAGCAGCGAAAATGAGAAAAACGAAGGCAGTCAGTGCAGTCGTTGAAACGGCTGTACTACATACCATCGGATACTTTTGCGACGTCAACAGAAAGCCAAATGCTTCTGTATTCAGCCAACCAGACACAACATATAGTGGTGTGGGCGGTGGGGGAGTCACTAGATATCGTTTTTGAATAGTAGCACGGTGTGTTTGGGGTGTCAAGCAAATTGTCATGATTTGTGGGATGTTCCGACAGAAAATTACTCGTCCGCATAGGGATGCGGAACGGTGTCGCACGCACACCCAAAGAGCCCAACGAGACGTCGACAGCACGAAAACGAACATACCTACTGTTCGTGTTTTTTGGGCGTTGCAGTGTCGTATACGTTGACTTTCATCTGATTATCATATACGATGCACCTTACGAATACTCAAACTTGTGATGGTAGACACGCGACGTACCCGTTGCGTGGTTTTCTGTACAAGCCGCGTGGACGTAATGAGGAATTAGTAAAAAAAGGAGAACCGCATGTTGAAGCAACAATTGCTGCGTCGCGCAGGATTGCTGTTCATCACGGCACTGGTCATCCCGATGATTGCAGCCTGTGGCCAAGCCCCAGAAGTGCAAGTCATCAAGGAAACCGTCGTGGTGAAGGAGACCGCAGTGCCGGTCGCCACCGTAGAACCAGCCGAGCCAGTCGTCACCGACACATCGTTCACGACCCCACACCCGCTGTTGGGCGACGTGCGCATCCGTCAGGCGATTGCCTTCTGCACCAACCGTCCAGAATTGATCAAGTCGGTCTATCCGTTCTTGACCGAAGAACAGCAGCAAGGGCTGTTGATGGACACGTTCTTGCCCAAGTCACACTGGGCAGCCGCCAGCGAAGGCATCACCACCTACGCATTTGACCCCGAAAAGGGCAAGGCGCTGTTGAAGGAAGCCGGCTACGAAGATGGTGCCAACGTCGAGACGGGCGCACCATTGTTCCTGCGCTTCACGACCACCAACGCTGGCTTCCGCCAGACCTGGGCCACCGTGCTCGAGCAACAGTTGGCTGACAACTGTGGCATCACGATTGCCCGCACGCACGCACCAGGCTCCTGGTGGTTCGGCGACACGACGGGCTTGTCCCGCCGCGACTACGAGTTGGGTGCATTCGCATGGGTCGGTTCCGCTGATCCCGGCGGCATCTCACTCTACGCCTGTAACCAGATCCCGTTGCCAAGCAACAACTGGGAAGGCCAGAACGGCATGGGTTGGTGTAACGAGGCTGCCTCCAAGGCAATCATCGCCGCCAACAACACGCTGGACCGCAACGAGCGCATCAAGCAGTACGCTATCGTCCAGCAAGAATTCACCAAGGACATGGTCAGCTTGCCGTTGTTCAACCGCGCCGAGGCAGCTGCTGCCAACGTCAACTTGAAGAACTTCAAGCCAAACCCAACCGAGTACTACACCCACAACGCAGGCGAATGGGAACTCCCAGGCAAGGACGCTCTCGTCCTCGGCTTCACCCAAGAGCCAGCATCGTTGTACACCCTGGTCGAAAGCGCCGCAGTGGCATACACCGCTGCGCAGTTGATCAGCCAACTCTCCGTCACCACCCTCGACTATGACTATCAGCCAGTCGGGTTCACCAAGTTGCCATCAATTGGCGACGGTGCAACCAACGCTGATATCGAAGTCAAGGCCGGCGACATGGTCTGGAGCACCAGCGGCGAGCCGGTTGCACTGGCCAAGGACGTCGAAGTCACCAACGCCGCAGGCGAGACCCTCATCTGGGACGGCGCTGCACCATTGACCATGAAGCAGCTGACCGTTACATTCGAATACAAGCCCGGCATGAAGTGGCAAGACGGTTCACCGGTCACCAAGGCCGACTTCGAACTCGGCCAGAAGACCAGCTGTGACAAAGAGTCCGGCGCTACCTCGTTCACCTTCTGTGACTCGGTCATGACCTTCACCCAAGAGAGCGACACCACGCAGACCCTGGCCTTCTTGCCAGGCGTGCAGTGGCCAACGTTCTTCACCGGTGGATTCGGCCCAGCACCGTCCAAGCAGCCAATCGAGAGCGAAGGCGCCTACAAGGGCAAGACCCTCGCCGATGTCCCTGCCAAGGACTGGCCAACGTTGCCAGAAGTGGCCGAAATGCCATGGAGTACCGGACCATACAAAATCGTCTCGTGGGAAAAGGGCCAGAAAATGGTCTTCGAAGCCAACGAGAACTACGGCGGAACGCCAGCCAAGATCAAGACCATCACCATTCAGTTCTTTGAAGACACCAACCAGGCTGTCGCTCAATTGCTGACCGGCGATATCGACGTTCTCGGCAGCGAAACCCTGGGTGCCGGCGCCGAAGTCCAGTCGGTCGTCGATGCCGCAGCCAAGGGCAAGGTTCAGGTCGTCACGATTGCTTCCCCAACCTGGGAACACGTCGACATGAACATGTTCGTCAAGTAAGAACCCCCGTCCACACACCCCCCGATGCGCACGTCGTGTCGGGGGGTGTATCATAACCAGACATATGCCTCAGTGCTCGTGCACGTTTTTGGTGGTATACGCGCTCCATGTCATTCACACTGTTGTAGAAGTAGGGAGCCGCTCCATGGCGACATTCCTCATCCGTCGTCTGATTCAAATGTTTCTCGTATTGATTGCATCGGCAGTCGTGTCGTATGTGCTGTTGTACTTTGCCCCTGGTGGCCCGATGACAGGCTTGCGGCAGACGCAGCAAAGCGGCCGCAACAAAATGTCTGCGGACGACATCGCCCGCATCAAACAACGCTTCGAACTCGATTTGTACGTCCCCTATCGATTCACCCGGTGGCTCGTTGGGTTCCCCGCTGGTCCCGTCACGATTGCTGGCCAGACATTTTTGGCCGATGTAGCCGCTGGCTGCAAAACCCCAGGCATGGTCCGTTTGCGCTACCCTGATGGTCGCACCGAAATAATCGAAGAAGGCTGTGAAGTCCCGATTACCTTTGCAGATCTGGTCGACCGGCGTACCTCCCGCGGGATTCTTTTTGGTGACTTTGGACTCTCACAGGTCATGTTGCGTGACCGCCCGATTTCGACCCTTATCGCGAGTCGACTGCCGTACACACTGCAGTTGATGGGCGCTTCTATATTGATTTCGATTGCCATCGGTGTTCCCCTCGGTATCTACTCGGCCGTACGCCAGTATTCGCGCTTCGATTATGCGATGACCACCGTATCGTTTGTCGGTTCGTCGCTGCCGACCTTTGTCATCGGCATCATCTGTATCCTGGTGTTTGCGATTGGCGCCAAAGAAGCCGGGTTTATCTATTTGCCCCCTGGCAACGCGGTCAGCAACAAAGACTACGTCATCCCATACATCGGTGAGGTGATTGCCTCGTCGACACTCGACCGCGTGTTGCACTTC
>CAIPUQ010000028.1 GCA_903868295.1 uncultured Roseiflexaceae bacterium | reverse complement strand
GTGTTTTCTCCTTTTTTAGAACCTACAGGCTAGACGTCAGACGCGTCAATTTGTTGCACGGCGTGGTGTGCAAGCCCTGCACGCACGGCGATGATACACCCCCACATCACCACGATACTAATGACCAACAGGGGGCCGTATGCAGGTGCTTCGATATTCAGCCGTGCTGCAGGTGCCAAAGAACTAGCGAATCCCACCGCAGGGACCCCCAGCGACACAACCAGCATGCGCACCGTCCACCGGCGCAGGGCGAGCACAGACAGCGGGTGGCCAAGCCAATAGCCGACCATACTCAATCCTTCGAGTGCCAGCATACACAGCAGCATGAGCGGTTGATGCGACGGGGCAACCAACGCCACAACGGCAATCGTGCCGCCTACCAGCGCGAGGCTCCCACGGAGCACCGACATGCCGGCAGTCAAGCGACCCAGCACACCGCGCAAGACTGTCTCTTCGGCGGTACACCAGAGCCACAACGCGGGTGCACTGAGCACGATGCCGACCAATCCCCATGCATCAAACGGCGCGATGGCGATGTCGGGCTGGGTAATCCAGAGAATGCCAGCGACTCCGAGTGCACACAGCGCCAGTTCGCCGAAAAACGACGCGGGCACAGCCCCAGTCCAGCGCGGCCAGCGCCGCCAGTACCAGACGGCGACCGCACTAGCCGCGAGTGTCCACTCGAGCAGTGGCCAGAGCACCATGGTCCAGGGGTCTGTGCCGACCAGGCGGATGAGCTGCGACTGTGCGAGCACAAACGCGACACACACCGTGACCAACGGCAGGCAGAGTATGGCGAAAATCCATGGGCGCAGACGCGTCATATATATGCCTCAGAGACGGTGGTGGTCAGCAGGTGTCTATAATACGAATACTACTGTATTGTGAGTCTACCCTATGTTTTCGATTATTGCCGGCATCAGTGCCGCGCTCTGCTACGGCATCAGTGACTACGCTGGCGGTCGGGCGAGTACCCGCATCTCGGTGGTGCAGGTGCTCGTCATAGGCGAAGTCGTCGGCGCGCTCATCTTGTGGGGGATTGCCTACTCCCTCGGCGAGCCGCTCCTCGCCACTACCAATATCGCCGTCGCTGTAGCGGCCGGGTTATGCGGTGCAATCGGCGTTGCAGCCCTCTATCTGGGCATCGCCGCCGGCCATACGGCCATTACCGCCCCCGTGTCGGCCGTGCTTGCGACCATTATTCCGGTGCTGTACGGGATTGGCGCTGCCGGTGTACCATCGTTGACGGTCATGGCAGGCATCGGGTTGGGCATTGTGGCAATCACGTTGAACTCATTTGCGGGACCACGCACGGGCAACCGTGGCGTGTGGGAAGGGCTGATCGCCGGCGTCGCGTTCGGGGTGTACTTTATTTTGCTGACACACATCAGTACGGGCGATGCGGTGTATGCGCCGCTGGCACTGAGCAGGAGCACCGCCATGTTGGTGACCATCCCCTGGCTGATTGCCCGACCGGGCGGACGGCCAACGTGGGCGGGGGTTGGGTTGGCAGTGGTGGCGTGTGTGTTCGACATCGGTGCCGCGGTGATGTTCTTTTTGGCGGCGCGGTATGGCCGACTCGATGTGGCCAGTGTGCTCGCCTCGCTCTACCCGGCAGTCACGGTATTGCTGGCAGCGACCCTGCTACGTGAACGCATCAGCGTGGTGCAACGCTGGGGCCTCGCGTTGACGCTGGCTGCCACCCTTCTGATTGCACTCTAGAGGGCCAGCGTCTGTTGCTGTCCAGCGCCACGCACGCCTTCGTGCGAGAGCAACCAGGCTTTGCGTTGCAGGCCGCCTGCGTACCCCGTCAGTGCGCCACTGGCACCGATGACGCGATGACACGGCAGAATGATGGCGATCGGGTTGAGACCGTTTGTTCGGCCCACGGCACGCGTCGCAGCAGGCTTGCCGATGCGCGCGGCTTGCTGACCGTAGGTTGCGGTCTGGCCGGCGGGGATGGTGCGCAAGGCCTGCCAGACGGCTTGCTGGAAGGGGGTCCCGCCGGTTTCGACCTTGATATCATCGACCGCCTGGAACGCGCCAGCAAAGTATGCCTGCAAGCGACTGCGGAGCTCGAGCGGGTCATCTGCATCGCGCAGGGTATACGCGCTGCCGTAGCGAGCCCGCAACAAGCTGTGCATGCGCGCCTCGTAGTCGCTGTAATCGAGGAAGTGGACCGCCTGCGCCGTACAGACGATGAGCAGTTCGCCGACGGGCGACGGCATCCGCAGAAAATCAAACGTCGTCATACACAATCCTATTGGGCAAATCGTTGCCCTCATCATACACCGCGGCTCTGGCGCAGTCGTGCGGATTCTTGTGCACTCCGTCGCAGGAGG
>CAIPUQ010000027.1 GCA_903868295.1 uncultured Roseiflexaceae bacterium | reverse complement strand
CCGAGGGGTAGATATCCGCTGTCAGCGGCGTATTTCGGCGTCATTCAAAGACATTCCCGGTGGTCAGATGCTTGGTCCTTCGACCGACTATCAGATTCGTATGCTCAACACGCTGTTGATGCACGAATCGACAGCGGACGTCCAACGCATCCTGGCAGAGTACGACGCACTGATTGCCCAGCACGCTGACACAGACGAGCGGGCAGGCTACTTCCCCAAAGTCGTCGATTACATGCGCGCAGAACAGATGGTTCCATTTGTCCGAGATGACGAAGGCGCAGAACCATTTGATATCACCCGTACCGCATTGACCTTCCCCTGTCCGCGAAGCGCACGGCTCCAGAGCCTGGCGCAGGCCGATACAGGCTGTCTGTTGACGTATGCATATAGCAGTGTGCGTGGCTATGGCGATGCACATCCGACACTCGCAGAACTCCGTTTCGGCGCACTTGCAATTGCGGTCACACACCCACTCACCGGCGAACCTGTCTGCATTGGCGAAATCGTTGTGACGGAGTGCGAAATCGTCTCGAAGGCGCACAGTGTCGCGCACAACCAAGAACGACCGTACTTCCAACTCGGATATGGCTTTACGTTCGGGCACAGCGAAGTCAAAGCAATGAGCATGGGCATTCTCGATAGCGTGTTGAGCCAAGCGAAGCGCAACGGACTCAGTGGTGAATCGGGACCAGCAGCCAACGAGGAGTTTGTCCTGCTCCATTCAGATGGAATCGAAGCAAGTGGCTTCACGGCGCACTACAAGCTGCCCCACTATGTAACGTTCGAAGCCGACCTCAAGGTCCTTGAACGTGCAGTCGACCACGTAGAGAGTGATGCACTCAATCCGCATGCAGCCCACGCAACGACGGCAAAGGAACGGTTGTGACAGAACAACACACCAACATTTATAACTTTGGCTTCATTGACGAAGATTCCAAGCGCGAAGTACGCCGCCAATTGCTCAAAGCCGTCGCTCTCCCCGGGCACCAAGTCCCGTTTGCGAGTCGCGATTTGCCCATTGGGCGCGGCTGGGGCACCGGCGGGTTGCAGATCACCATGGCCATTATTGCTGCCAGTGACACCCTCAAAGTCATCGACCAGGGCGATGATGAAAGTGTCAATGCGGTGAATTTACGGCGCTTGTTGACGCGCACCACGGGAGTCAGCACGACGGTCGACACACAGGCCGCCACTATCATCCAGACGCGACACCGCATCCCCGAAGAACAGATGCGTGAGGACCAAATCCTCGTATTGCAAGTCCCCATGGTTGACCCGTTGCGATGGGTCGAGCCCAATCTCGAACGTGCCACCGTTATGCACGGCGAAGCCGACTACGGACGCATGTGGGTCTACATGTATGAAAGTGTCATCAAGGCTGGTGATATTCGCATCGCCACACAATATCCGGTCATCGTCGCAGGCCGATACATGATGGATACTACGCCCATTCCGCGTTGGGATGTGCTCCGACTGCACAATGCAGACCATTTGTCGCTGTTTGGTGCAGGGCGTGAAAAGCGTGTCTACGCAGTCCCACCGTATACCACCGTCGAACCATTAGAATTCGAGGATTTCCGCTTCAAGACTGAATATGCCGAAGGGCAACGGTGCCATCGTTGCGGAGCGACCAACACGTTTTTGACGGGGCATTTTGTCAAGAGTCCGGGGAATGATGAGCCGGGGCACTGGGTGACGAGTTGTTCTGACGCAAGCTATTGTGACAAACGCATGGTGGCACAGGGTTGGACGGAGGCACAGGAATGACAGATGTAGCTTCGTGGGTCTTGAATGTGACTGGCTTGACCAAACGGTACGGCCTCGGTTGCCCGCGCTGTGCCGAGTCGACCGGCCCCGACCACGGTTCGAGCCAATGTCCCTACTGTCAGACGGTACACGCGTGCGTCAATGCAGGCTTTACGCTCTATCAAGGTGAAGTGCTCGGCATCGTCGGCGAAAGTGGGAGTGGCAAGAGTACGCTCATGCAACTCATTAATCTGACGATTAATCCGACTGCTGGCGAAATCTGGTACCGCGAACCAACCCAAGATTCAACAGCTATGAATCTCGTCACCATGGATGGCTTCACCCGTAGACATTTTCGTAATGATCGGCTCGGTATCGTCCATCAACGACCTGAACTCGGTCTCAACATGCGTTTCAGTGTGGGGGGGAACGTCGCCGAGAAATT